>NZ_JARGEF010000092.1:0-28696 GCF_033794725.1 Streptomyces sp. ID05-39B
CCGGAACCGATCCAACCCCCGCCCGCCGGCCCTGCTGAGTCGGTCGGTAGAACAGACTCACTGGACTGGCTGCGTCGCCACTGGCCGGCGGCCGCCGGCGCTGCGGCGGTGGCCGGCGCGGCCCTGGTGTACTTCATCCTGCTGCCCGGCAGCGGAGAGAGCCCTCGCTCGGGTTGCCTCAGCATGTGGTGCCGCCACCCACTCCCCATCGCCTACGGCCGGAGATCCGACCGGCAGCCCTTCACCGTCCCCGTCTTCGCCCTCACCGCTGCTGACACCGGGGACCGTGCTGGGCGGATGGGGTGGTGAATTCCTTACGAGACGCTGACGCGGCGGTCAAACTGAATCGGCACGTCAGCCCCACCGGTAACTCTGGTCATGGCCGTCACCGATCTTGGCAGGCGGCGGAGACCATCTGAGGAGCCGGACATGAGTAGGAACCACCAGCGCAGCACGCACAAGGCGAAGTCCAGGAGCCCCTTGACCCTGATCGGTGCCGGATTCCTCGCCACGGCCCCTGCTGCGGCGACGGTGAACCTGGCCTCCGCCGGTGAGCCCGCTCGTCCGGGCGGCAAGGCTGACCATGCGCCGCGAAGTGCGGTGTAGGAGGAGGCCAGTGGGCTGTTCGCCCACACCAGCGCCACCACCGCGGCCAACAGGACCAGCCCGCCGACGGGCTCCGTGCGCAACGCCCGGGCAACGGCCTGGCGTTCGGGCCAGGGCAGAAGACCGAGGTCGACCGACGAATCTCTGACTCAGGTCACTAGAGACTGGGCGGGCACCCTGGCCTCCAGCGCGACACTTCTGGGCCAGGCAGGCGTCGGCGTCGCTGCCGAGGACGTACCAGAAGCGAACTTCGGACACGGTGAGGAGACCTTCAGGGCGTCGGCGGAAAAGGGGAACACCCCCAGGGCGCCGACTTCCCGGCACACCACGCGCCGACTCTTTACGCGTTCTCTACACCGTATCGAGCGTGCTGCTGTAACCAACCAACCAACCAGCCGCCGACTCATTGGCCATACTGCTGCTACGTCAGGTCTTTGCGGCCCAGCCACGCCGGCCGTACCGGCACCCCATCCGCATACCGCTCCACGGGCGGTGGGGAGGGCGGAGGCGGCGCGGCAGCCGCCGGATTCGATTCGCCCTTGCGAGGCTGCGCGAGCTGAGCCGGTGCGGCGCTGTCTTCCAGCAGCTCCGCGACCGTGAACCGAGTGCTGAACGACTGCCAGGCACCATCGATGACCAGAAGGAACCCGTCACTCTCCCGGAAGAGCCGGCGCCGTTTGGGGCTCCTTGGATGCTCCGGTGAATGGTGCCGGGCGCGCTGCTCCAGCTCCACGAGCGCCTCGTCGCGCGTCCCCTCCAGCTGCGCCAGCACGTACGCCTCCGCGTGTTTACGCTCCCCGATGCCGACCGTCGTCTCGATGACCAAACCCCACGTCGCCATGTCCCCCCCTTGTTCGGATCAACGAACAGCCTACGAGGCCCAAGGCCGCGACGCCGTCCACGACGAAGTTGCCCGAGCCGGTTCCCCTGCTCCAGTGGGCAGCGTCCGCCGCAATAAATGCTTGTCGCGGGTCTACTGTTGCGGCCGGTGCGGGCAAGCTCGCCCGCATGGACGGTGCCACCTACCCCGCCGCCCTCACCCGCGCCGCCACTGCCTTCGTCGCGGTCATCACCCTCTCCGCCGCGGCGACCGCAGCCATCGCTGCCTTGTCCAGCTGACGAGCCCCATTTTGCGGCTGTGACGATCCTGCTGGCCTATTCGGGCCTTGGGGCAGGTCTGATGGCCAGAACCGCGCGGCCGGCGGCGCGCGCTGTATCACGTCGTCGTCGCTGGTGCCGGGGGGCCTCGGTCAAGGTCACCGGCACAACGGTTCCGTGAGGTCCGCCCGCACAAGGCACGGTGGGCCGGCCTGCGAAGTGAGCCTCGCGCTTTCACGAGGTGGGCTGTCCAAGAGTTGATCAGAAACACGGAAAGTGCCCTTGACCTGCAACGATAGGACTTGCTGAGGGTCCTGTTGGCTGCAGGGGAAAGAGCACTTTCCAGGTGAGAGAGCATATCTCGTCGTACCCACATGTCCGTGTCCGGGGAGACGGTCGGCAGGTGGTCTCGCAGGCAGGTGCGGTCCTGCTGCTGGAGACGGTCCGCAAGACGGGCCTTGACCAGGCGATATCCGCAGCTCTGGCTCCGTGGCGGAAGCCGCGGGCCGTCCACGATCCCGGCAAGATCCTCCTGGACGTTGCCCTGGCGGTCGCACTGGGCGGGGACTGCCTCGCGGACGTCGCGATGCTGCGGTGTGAGCCGGCCGTCTTCGGCCCGGTCGCCTCCGATCCGACCGTCTTCCGCCTGATCGGCACCCTCGCCGCGTCCGGCGAGAAGGCCCTGCAGGCCATCCGGTCCGCACGCCCCGGAGTCCGCCATCGTGCCTGGTCGTTGGCCGGCGAGAACGCCCCGGACGCCGACGGTCAGGTCACCGTCGACCTCGACGGCGTCCTCGTGATCGCCCACTCCGACAAGCAGGACGCGGCGCCAACCTGGAAGAAGACCTACGGCCATCACCCCCTGACGGCCTTCGTCGACCACGGACCGGGCGGAACCGGAGAGCCCGTCGCCACCCTCCTCAGACCGGGAAACGCGGGCTCCAACACCGCTGCCGACCACATCACCACCGCCCAACTCGCCCTGGCCCAACTGCCCAAGCGATACCGGCGAGGACGGCAGACGCTGATCCGCACGCACTCCGCCGGCGGCAGCCATGACTTCGTGTCCTGGCCCGCGAAGCGGGGCCGATGGCTGTCCTACTCGGTCGGCATGACGGTCAGCGAAGCGATCCACGAACACGTACTGAAGGTCCCCGCCTCGGCCTGGACCCCGGCCATCGAGAACGACGGTGAGGCGCGGGACGGGGCCTGGGTCGCCGAGCTCACCGGCAAGCTCCTTGACGGCTGGCCCAAGGGCATGCGGCTGATCGTCCGCAAGGAACGGCCCCATCCCGGCGCCCAGTTGAGGATCACGGACGCGGACGGCATGCGGATCACCTGCTTCGCGACCAACACCACCGGCCGGCCGATCGCCGCCCTCGAGCTGCGTCACCGGCTCCGGGCACGGGCCGAGGACCGGATCCGGGCCTACGCACCCGGCCGAACGGGTGTTCACCTTAATGTCGGGGCAGGCTGTCAATGCATCTTGTGTCGGGGCCCGGGCCCCGCCGGCGAGGAAACGGTTGACCAAAACCCACGGAACGGCTCGGCCCGGCCTGTCGGTCGGCCACACCGCCGTCGATGACGTTCGGTGGTCACTCTGCGCGGCGAGATCGACCATACGGTCAAGAACGAGCTCACCGAGGCCCTGTTGCCCCAGGGCAGTGTGACGCGGCCGTGGACCGTGGTGGACTTCAGCGACCTGCCAAAGGGCCAGCCGGTGGAGGTGTACTCGAGGTCCCGGCCGACGCGCGGGCAGTCCGTGCTGTTGTGCCGACTCGCCGTGCAGGTCGACGTCGGTGCCGGTGAGGAAGTCCAGGAGGTCGGGGTCGGTTGACGCGAGGCTGTCGACGAAGCCGTACGCGTCGAAGGCGAAGGAGCCACCTTCGGAGGGAGCGGGTCGGACGCACCGGATCAGGACGTGGTCCTCGTCTGGGTTGCGCCGCCTGTTGGGTACGCCGCCGATGTCGACGACAAGGTCGAAGCTGTCGACCATCCCTGGTCCACCTCAGCATTGCCGATTTCTACAGAAGCCCGCCCACCCCACGGAGCACGTCGCCGACGGTCTGGCAGGAGTCGACTCTGTGCTGTGCGCGGCGGGTGCGTTCATCCGGGTCTCGCACGAAGAGAGCCTGCCGTCCCGGGTGGTAGGTGCTGACCACCTTCAGACTCCGTTCACGGACAACTCCGGGGTGCGTCTTGAGCAGGCGGCGCCACGCGTCCTGGGCTTCGCTGCCCTGGAGAAGCACGACCTCGGCCTTGGGCATCAACCCCAGCAGCTGTTTCAGGACCTCGACGCCGGCCTGAAGCTCGGCCGCTTTCGGCGAGCGGTTGATGTACCAGGGGTAGGCGTTCCAGGGAGTGACGTCTCGCGGCGCGATCCCCGCCCCCTCGAAGAGCTGGACCTGAAGCTCCGCTGTCGGATCGTCGTTCTCCACGCACAGAAATCCGGAGCCGACACCCTCCTGTGTCTTGGGGCCCGGGTCCCGCAGGATCGACAGGGCGCGCGCGTCCACGCCGCCGTGCCAGGGGGCGACGTGCGGCATCCAGCCACGCTCGTCCTGGTCGCGCAAGGCGTCGACCATCTCATTGATCGGACGTACGTGAGGGGCGTAGCGCCCCTGCTCCTGCTCTATCCGGAACGCCCCGTCCCGCATTCGTCTCGCCATATTTCCTCCAACACCAGCTCACATCACAATGGGAACCCTACCTGGAGGGTCCGACACTGCAGACTGCTCAAGTAACTCTGCCCCACAGGGGGCCAGCGGAGGATGTCCTGGAGCATCAGGGCGTGTACCTGTCGGCTGAACTGCAGGGCGGGTTTGCCCAGTTCAGCGGACAGCCCGTAAAGCGCGTGGCTGTCGTCCCGCCTCATGGTCGAGAGAGATGGGCAAGGCCCAGATCTGCGCTCGGAGCCGTACCGGCTGCTTGATCCCGCCGGGACGGACGTCGGGCCGGTCGCGGTGTACGGAGAACTCACGTACTACGGGCACGAAGAAGCCCCCTACCAACGATGTTCTCGCCAGCAGGAGGCTGTCTTGTCCCCGGTGGGCCGTCTCTGGGCCGTCAGGGTTCCTGGGCTGAGTCGAAGACACCATCCAGGGCCCGGCGGGCTCGCTCGCTGCTGCTCACGGCCTTGATGCTCTCGCCCGCGTCCAGGAGGACCGAGGCGTAGAAGTGGCGAAGGGCGTGCACCCCGTGCTGCCGGGCGGAGGCGTACGGCTTTCCGGGTTCGGGCGTCGGGATAAGGCCGGCGGCTGCGAGGGCGGGCTTCCACTCCTGGATGTTGAAGTTGCTTCGCCATACGATTCCGTCGGCCGTGTTAGTGAAGATCAGGCGTCGCTCGGTGAGCGGGCCGTCCGGCTTGATCCACGGCAGTTTGATGCCCACGGGCGGGTGACTCGTCGTGTGCCGGCGCAGGGCGGAGGCCACCGAGGACGGCAGCGGCACGTCTCGCTCCTTGTTGCCCTTGGGGGGAGCGAAGACGGAGACACCCCGGATCAGCTTGATCTGAGTGGTGACCCGCAGCGTGTCTCCGTCGAGCTGTACGGCGTCTTCTGCCAGGCCGATGATTTCGCCCTGCCGGAGACCGCAGCCGCCGCCCACGGCGACCATGGCTTGGTACCGGTCCGGCAGAGCGTCGCGGACGGCATGGACTTGGGACGGGAGCCACAGCATGACCCGGGCGGCCGAGACGGCCGGCGGGCGGACGGACGCCGCCGAGCACGGATTCCGGGCGAGGTGGCCGTCATCCACGGCGGCCGACAGCACCGCGCGGACGTTGGCGTAGATGTTGCGGGCGTAGCTGCCGCCTATCGAGTCGTTCTCCAGGTCGCGCACGAACTCGCGGACGTGGACCGGGCGGAAGGACCCAAGCGGACGTGCCCCGATGCGGGGGAAGGCGTGCAGCCGAAGACGGGTCTCCGTCCCGATGCGTGTGTTCAGGTCGGTCGTCTGCCCGGCGATCCAGCGCTCCGCGTACTGCTGGAAGGTCGTCCGGGCGGCCTTGGGATCGACGTACTCACCACGAGACATGTCGGCAGCCGTCTCAGCCAGCCACTCTTCGGCCTTGCGCTTCTGACGGTCAGGGAAGGACCGGCTCCTGCCTGCCTTCGGCGCAGGCAAAGTCGAGCAGACGCGGCCCAGGGCGTCAAGGTCGTTCGTACAGTGGCGCGCTCCACCTTGTCGCCCTGAACCACGCCCGCTCCAGATACGTGTGGGCCGAAGGTAGACGGGATGGAAGCAGGGGAGGGTGGTGGTGCCCGTCAAGAAATCACGCTTGGGCGAGCGCCAGGAGGATGAAGACGAACCCCGTGGTGGACAAGGCAGTCATGGCGGCAAAGCGCCAGCAGGCCCGCCGCCGTCTGGCCAACGCCACCACAAATCCAGCGACAGGAGCGACTGCCGCACCGCCCAGGCCAACCCAGAGCAAGACCCTGGCGACCCCCTCCCAGAAGACATGGGGCGACGGCCCGGACACGATGCTCAAACCCACACAGAGTGCGACGGGAAAGAGGAACCACCATAAGGTCAGTCCGGTGATGATCCGGGAAGTCGCCTGGTCAGTGGTATCGATATCGCGGACGCTGGCCATGGCGTGATCGAGTGGGGTGGCGCTGTCGGATGGCATTTCCGGATCATAGAGAGTGCCCGGGAACCCTGTGAAGAAAGGGATGCGCTGGGCTCAAGCCAACCGCGCGTACGGGCCGACCACCCGTGGCTGCGAAGCACATCCCGGGAATTCTGGCGTCGTAGGTGTGCAGCGCAATCTCCGAAGCTGGCGCCGTGCGGCACGTGCGCCGGAAGGCGCATGACAGTTCGGGGACGTCGTGATGTGCTACAGCCAGGCTGCCTGGGCGTCAAGGCGGACCACACTCCGGACCTCTCACAGAATTGCTCGTCACCGGTCACTTATGAGGAGCAGGCGGGAGCGGACGCTCCTGAAGCCAGCAACGCACTTGCTCGGCCTCCTGATGGCGCCCGAGGCCGTCCAGCGCCTGCGCCTGCAGCCCCAGCACGCCGTGGAGTCGGGGGAAGGCAGCGTGGCAACATGGCCTGTGGCATGCGCCGCAGGGCGTCCCGAACAAACGGAGCACTCCCGTGTCTGAGCGTCACCTCGCGTGCGTCGCGCGCACCGGTTCTACCCACATCTCCAGGCAGTTGGGCGGCGGTGAAGCCGCAGTCATCGTGACCATCCTCGTACTCGCCGGAGTCCTCACGCTCACGGGGATGCCGGCCGCCGAAATCCTGAAGCTTCTGTCCTGGGCAGGACTGATCGCGGTGGCCCTCATTACGATGGCCGGCGCCAGCCCGCTGCGCGGTTTCAGCCGTGCGGTACGCGCTCTTCTGGCCCCGGCCAACCAGCGCTGACGGGCCGATAACGTGGCACGACCAGAGAAGCCCCTCCTTGACGGCAAGGGGGAACTAGGTCCTGTCTGATGTTGTGATCTCTCTGCCGGGGTTTCGGCCCGTCGGGCCGAGATCTTCGGTAGAACAATGCCCGTGACTCGAGCACAACTGACCGATGGTGAGTGGGACTTCATTGCGCCCTTCCTGCCGATCGGCGCCTTCGGCCCGTATCCGCAGAACCCGAGGGCCCAGTTCGAAGGCGTCGTGTGGAAGTTCCGGTCCGGGGCCGAGTGGCGAGAGATGCCCGAGTGCTTCGGGCCGTGGCAGACCGTCTACGACCGGTTCCGCCACTGGCGGAAGGCCGGGGTGTTTCACCGCGCTGCTCGACGGCGTGATAGCCGAGGCTGCCCGGCAGGGCAAGGTGGACCTGTCGCTGGTCAGCGTGGGCTCGACCACGGCCCGGGCCCACCACGACGCGGCGGGACTGCCCGTCGACGCCGAGGTGCTGGACGCCTTGGAGAAGGCAGCCGCCGAAAAAGGGGCACAGGCAAGGAACAAGACGGACACCAAGACCCCGCCGTCCAAGAGCGCCGACGGCTGACCAGGCGCCGCAGGGCCCGCCTGGCGGCAGCAAGTGTGGGCCGCTCCCGTGGCGGCCTCACCACGAAGATCCATCTCGCGATCGACTCCGCCTGCCGCCCGCTGGCCGTCATCGTCACCGTCGGGCAGGCGGGTGACAGCCCTCAGTTCATTCCCGCCTGGAGAAGATCAAGGTCCGCGGGCCGGCCGGCAGGCCCCGGACCCGGCCCGGGCCATTGCCGGCGACAAGGCGTACTCCTCCCGCCGCAACCGCACCTACCTGCGCAGACGCGGAATCAAGGCCGTGATCGCCGAGCCGAGGGACCAGGCGGCCAACCGCCGGAAGAAGGGCTCGCGTGGCGGGCGTCCCGTCACCTGCGACCGCGACCTCTACCGTGGGCGCAACACCGTCGAACGCGGCATCAATAAGATCAAGGCATGGCGGGGCCTCGCCACCCCGCTACGACAAGGACCCCGCCAACTACCAAGCCGGCCTTTGAACTCCGCGCGGCACTTCTCTGGATCCGCAGCCTCCAAAACCGCCCGGCAATCACAACATCAGACAGGCCCTAGCCGGGCATCTGGCCCGGGCGGTCTTCAACGTTGAGCGTTGGCTGGCCGAGCTGCCACCGGCGGGCGGGACGCCCATCGATGCTGTCGCGTACTTCCTGTCTGGCGCCGGCCCGGCGCCGCATCTGGAGGATGCGGTGCCGCGTCGGATCCGCGAGGTGGGCGAGCAGGAGGCGGCCGGTGGGCCTGCACGGTGGCTGGCGACAGGCCGGCCGTCGAGCCGAGGAACTGCTCCAGCGCGGGCACGAAGTCGCCCGAAGACAGCCCGTGCAGGTAGAGCAGCGGCAGCACCTCACTGACTTTGGGTGACTTGCGGCACCACGGCGGCAGGATCTTCGAGGAGAACCGCATCCGCTCGCCGGTGGCCTCGTCCACCCGCGTGTCGTTGACGCGCGGGGCCGTGACCTCGACGGAACCTGCGGCAGTGGTCACGGTCCTCGGCCGGTGGTGGCCGTTGCGGACCACCAGGCGGCGCCCGGCCTCGTCCATCTCCGAGGCCAACTCGGCTATGTACTGGTTGACTTCGGCCTCCAGCGCGGCGGCGAGCATCCGCCGGGTGCCCTCGCGGACGATCTCGTCGATCAGGGAGCCGGACTCGGTGGAGCCGTCGGCGTTCACTACGCTGAACGGAACGTCGGCTACTGGTGACTACTTACCCCGGAGGAGCCAAAGGCGGTGTCCGCGACGATCCGCTGTATGCAGCGGAGCTGCCGACGCAGGACCACCTCGCCCGGGTTCTCGGGCCGGGTCTCGATCCAGGTCTTCGCCAGGGGGTTGGTCCACAGCAGAACAACCGGATCGTTCGCGCTGTCCCTCACCCCGCGGCGCCCGATGTACCACGGCCGGGACTCTCCGCCCGGTTCCTCCGGCGCATCGACGCGGGTGGTTGCGGAGGTCCGCAGCAAGCTCAAGCCGGACTGGATCGCCCGCGAGCCAGTCCGCGCCCGCCTCCGCAGCGCCATCAAGCGTCTCCTGGCCCGCCGCAACTACCTGCCGGACGAGGCCCCGGAGTCCATCGACTTGGTCCTGAAGCAGATGGAGCAGTTCGCCAACGAGTGGTCCACGAACGGCACCCAGGACAGCTGACCCTGGGCGGGAGACGAGAGGACCAAGAGGAGGCAACAGGCTCGCCTCGTACTGGTCCTTCTTGGTTCTTGGGCGCGGCTCTCGGACGACAGAGATGATTACTCTCCGAACCCTTGCGGTTTCGTGGACGAGTCCATACCGTCAGAGACGTACGGATTCGTCTACGAAGCCGAAACTGGAGGCTCTGTCATGGACCACCCGACCATGCGCGCGGCGGTCGTCGCCGCACTCGCCGACGTCGAATCACTCCACACCAAGCTGAACGGCCTGCTCGCCGACATCGACGGAACCGACGTCGCCGTCGACCTCGGACGCCAAGGGCTGTGGACGAAGGCACAGGTCTCGCTGCTGTGGAGCAGGGTGGGCCACCTTCCCGGCGTCCGCGCGCTCTTCGAGGTAACCGCCGAACGGCCCGACGAGAAGATCACCTTCACGGAGCTCCTCCAGCGCTCCGGACTCCAGGAACGCCAGCAGAGAAACGAACACGCGGCCCTCAGTCGTATCTCCTCCCATCTGTTCAAAGAGAAGCGCTGGCCCATCGACAACAGCCAGGGCGGTTCCGACAGCACGACAGGCAAAGCCGAGATGCTCTATTGGATGGACAACCGCGTCGCCGAATGGTGGCGCGACATCGCCCAGTAGAGGTCCGGACAGAGGAGATCAGTGGCGCCGGCGCACTGGACCGCCCGCCATGCCTCGGCGGATATAGGGAGCGCTCAGTGGATGGACGGTCACGGTAGGGCTACTCGCCGCGCAACCGGCGACGCGGGTGTCAACGTTCACGCCGCAGCGAAACCCGCACATTCGCATCGTCATCACGATCAAGGAACAGGCCCGACCCTTTAACGCTGGTGAGGTACGGAACGCGCACGCCTGCATCGAGAACCTTCGGCTCCCCTGTGCCGGTCGCCAGGTTCAACTCCGCGACGACCGCCTCCGAGCCGCTGGCCGCCGACTTCCCCAGGACCGCCCCGTAAGCCGTGCCGTCGTCGCGGATCGCGGCGAGCGCGATCGTCTTGCGGTCGCCGTCACCCTCCAGACAGGTGCCCTTGCCTCGCTTCAGATCAAAGACAACTGGTCCGGCTGCCAGGTAGCGGCCGTCCGGCGAAGTAATCACGGGGTAGTCGCGAGCTTCATTGGAGTCCGCGACGTCATACGCACAGACCATGCTGGCCCGGAGCTTGCCCGTTCGCCCATCGTGCACTGACCACAGCGGGTCGTTCGGAGCGCCAAACTTGCCGCCCGTCGACCAGCCGACGAGAAGGTTGCCGTCGGCGACGCCGTACGCATCGCCATTCCAGGAACCGACAATGCCTGTCTTCGCTTCGAGGCCGTGCGGGCGCACGTCGTCGCTGAACCAGCGGCCCGGAAGGCCGAAGCCTCCGGTACCCATGCTTACCAGCGGGCCGTCCGGCGTGGCTGCCATCACGCGGGTACTGGAGCACGCCACCGTCGTTGCACACTGGGAAAGCAGCCCGTTCGGCTTCTGATACGAGTCGACCTTTCCGGTCGCCACGTCTACCGCCGCAGCCGAGCGGGGAAAGGCCTCGTTCCCACCCCAGGCGACGAGGACCCGCCCACCAGTCGATCTCACATGCACCTCACCGGGGTCCGCCGAGACGGGGACATCGATCTCCCGCAGCGGCTTGACCGAGGTGCCCGAGGCGTCGGCGGCGTACACGGCGAGCCGCACCACCTCCGCCCCCTCGTGGAGAGAGTCCTTGCCCCGCATTCCGTGCGCGTACGCAAGCACGTACTCACGCCCGTCCTGCTCGACCGCCGTCACATCCGGGATTTCTCCCAACTCACCGGACTCCGCATCCCCCTCCGCACCCTCGACCGGCGTGGGCGGGTTCCAGGGCGCGGAAATCCAGCGGGCCTTGCCGGTGTCGGCGGCCTTCGCCTCGACGGTGTAGCCGTTCGAGGCGACGTGCAGCATGGCGATCGCACCGGAGCGCGGTACGGCGGTCACGGGAATCGTCCGCACTACACCTGGAACCCAGTTCAAGGTTGCGTCCCAGCCTTTGGCGGGGTCGTAGGCCGACGGTACGTGCAACTCAGCGAGCGGCTTCGCCTTGTGGCTCGGCTGAGCGAACCCGTTCTTGTCTTGGTCGCTGCTGTCACCGTTGTCGCCGCTACACCCCGCCACCAGGACTGCCGCCAACAGGACCCCGCCTATCGACGTGGCCACACGCATGTCGCTCTCCCTCTTCGCCCCGATGGCAACCCTCACGGGCGCCCGTGATCAAGCGTTTGGCGACGCTACCAGGGCTGACTACACAATTAACGCGGGCGATCGCTCTCTGCTCGCTACCAGCAGCACGTTCACCTGGTCTTCTCGCCGACTCCGTGGAGGCAGCGTCGGTGCGCCCGATCGAGAGGCACATACGAATTGGCTGATAGGGGCCGCTGTATGGCGGGGAGCCGACCTTGATCAGGTTCCGCGAGAGCTGGTCCGATTATGCGCGTTGAGGCTTCGGATTCGGGGGTTGCCTTCGTGACCAGATCTACAGCGGGAGGGCTGTGCCGCGCCAGAGGCGGCCAGTCGAAGCGGGACAATCCCTGCTCCGGCAGACGACCCACTCATGAGACTTCGGCGGGGAATCACGGTCGCCATCGTGGCCGCCGGCGGGGCCGTGACAAGGATGCTGGTCGGGCTCGTCAAGGCGGTGTCCGAGACAGAGTGGCCCGGGTGGCTGGGGTGGTTGCGGCGCCATGCCTGGTTCTCGTTCGCTGTGCTGGGCGGGGCTATGGTCGGGCTGGCCGTGCTGCTTGCGGCGCTGCCAGCCACTCCCAGCTGATCAACTGCACGGCCTCCGAGGTCGCCGCGATGATCGAGGGCGCGATGCGGCACGGCACCACCATGGATGTCGAGGCCAACTACACAGACAGTCATGGCCAGTCGGGGATCGGGTTTGGCATCACGAGACTGCTGTGCGTGAAGCGTGGGCGAGGCCAGAAGGAGCGATGGGAGGGAGAAGGAAGCCAGATGGTCCACCTCCCTCCCGTAAACGTCATGTCGCTGTGTTCGCACTGCTTTGTGAGGCGTCTTCCTTGGGTTGCGTCTTCACGACACCCCGCCCACGCGTAAGGTCCATCTCGCGCCATTCCGGCCGCAGTCCGGCCAGATTCGTGGTGAGGAAGTACGCGGCGCCGCAGGTGAGCAGCACCGGCATGAGTCCGACAGCGGTCACCGCCGCCCCGGCGATCAGCCCGCCGAGAGGGATGCCGGCCCAGGCCAGCGAGTCACCGAGCGCGTTGACCCGGCCCAGCATCCGGCGCGGAACCCGCTCGACGAGGACGGCCCCCAGCACTGGGTTGATGAAGCCGGCGCCGAACCCACTGATTGCGAAGACGGCCAGTACTACCCCCAGCGGGGCATCGAAGGCGAGGATCAGGAACCTCGGTGCCCCGAGCAGCAGGAATCCGGTGAGAACCACCACCCGCCGCCGCAGCCGGTGCGCGACCACTGCGGCGATCAGGCTCCCGCCGACCGCCGCGGCCCCCATCACGCTGCCCATCAGACCGATCGCGGCCGGCCCGTTGCCGGACTCCCTGGCCCAGACGGGTACGAGCACCGAGGTGAACGCCGCGTCCAGCAGGTTGGTGATGCCGACCATGACGATGACGGTGAGCAGCAGCGGCTCGCCGCGCAGGAAGGTGAAGCCCTCGCCGAACCGCCGCCAGTAACCCGGTCCCGTTCCCCCGGCCTGAGAGGGGGCTTCCTCGACCGCGTGCCCCATGCCGCGGGGCAGAGCGAGTTTGATGATCAGCGATCCGAGGGCGAAGCAGCCCGCGTTCACGGCGAGCCCCGTCAGGGGACCGAGCAGAGCCACGAGGGATCCGCCGACCGCCAGGCCGACGGTGGAGGCGAGCCGCTCGATCACGCCGGACAGACCGGTGGCCCGCTCCAGCGGCACCTGGCCGCGTTCAGCCGCCTCCGGGACCATCACCTCCTTGGCCAGGTCGCCGGGTCCCCGGGTCGCGCCGATCAGCGCGACCACAACCAGCAGAAGGGGAAAGGAGAGCAGGTCCAGGGCGTGGAGCAGGGGAACCGCAGCAGCGGCGGTCGCGCTGGCCAGATCGGTGGTCCAGGAAACGGCCCGCGGGCCGATCCGGTCCACCAGCGGCCCGGTGAACGCCTTGACCACCACGTAGGGCGCCATCTCGCAGAAGGCGACCAGCCCGGTCTGGGTGGCGCTGCCGGTCGTGACGAGGACGAACCAGGGCAGTGCCACAACGGAGATCCGCGTGCCGGTCAGCGACACGGCCATGGCCGCCAGCACCCCACCCAGCGGGCGTAAGGACCGCTTTGTGGGCATGCCGTCGGTGCTTAAAGCGGCCCCTGTCACGACGTCTCCGCTTCTGTCACGGTCTCAGGGCCGGAGTGCACCTCCGACGGGGCGGGCGTATCCAGTTCTGGCAGAAGCTGCGTGATGACGCCGACCCGCTCCGCTCCCCCCGGGGCACTGGCCGCAGCCTCGGGCGTATCTCTCCGGTACCGGGCGATGACGGCCCTCAACTCCTGCCGCAAGGCGATGGCCTCTTCGGGCGTGAGCCGCAAGGCCAAGTCGCTCATGTCGAAGGTGTCCCGCCAAGCGCTGGGCATCGTCTGCAACTCGTTCAACGTCTGCTGAGTGCGCAAGGTGTACGTGGTGGCGACGGATTGCAGGAAGGCCAAAATGGCCTCGGGCTCTCGATCGACCAGCTCCCGGTCGTTGAGCTCCGTCATCTGATGTACGGAACGCCACCAGCGCTCTCGCGCGTTGCCGCGCTCGGTGTCCTCCTCAACGAAACCAGCCGCGCCGAGCTGGCGCAGGTGGTAACTGGCCGTCCCGGAATTCACGCCCAGCCGCTCCGCGAGACGGGTAGCTGTGGACGGGCCGTACCTCCGCAGCAGCCCAACCATGTGGACACGCACCGGATGCGCCATGGCACGCAGCCCCTTGGCATCCAGAACAACGGCGTCCTCTCCAACGTTCGGGCCATCCGGCCTCTCCACCGCATCAGTCATACGACGCACGGTAATCCACAAAGAGTCCTTCGCAAAGAGTCCTTCGCGAAGGACTCTTTGCGAAGGACTCTTTGTGGATTACCGTGCGTCGTATGACTGATGCGGTGGAGAGGCCGGATGGCCCGAACGTTGGAGAGGACGCCGTTGTTCTGGATGCCAAGGGGCTGCGTGCCATGGCGCATCCGGTGCGTGTCCACATGGTTGGGCTGCTGCGGAGGTACGGCCCGTCCACAGCTACCCGTCTCGCGGAGCGGCTGGGCGTGAATTCCGGGACGGCCAGTTACCACCTGCGCCAGCTCGGCGCGGCTGGTTTCGTTGAGGAGGACACCGAGCGCGGCAACGCGCGAGAGCGCTGGTGGCGTTCCGTACATCAGATGACGGAGCTCAACGACCGGGAGCTGGTCGATCGAGAGCCCGAGGCCATTTTGGCCTTCCTGCAATCCGTCGCCACCACGTACACCTTGCGCACTCAGCAGACGTTGAACGAGTTGCAGACGATGCCCAGCGCTTGGCGGGACACCTTCGACATGAGCGACTTGGCCTTGCGGCTCACGCCCGAAGAGGCCATCGCCTTGCGGCAGGAGTTGAGGGCCGTCATCGCCCGGTACCGGAGAGATACGCCCGAGGCTGCGGCCAGTGCCCCGGGGGGAGCGGAGCGGGTCGGCGTCATCACGCAGCTTCTGCCAGAACTGGATACGCCCGCCCCGTCGGAGGTGCACTCCGGCCCTGAGACCGTGACAGAAGCGGAGACGTCGTGACAGGGGCCGCTTTAAGCACCGACGGCATGCCCACAAAGCGGTCCTTACGCCCGCTGGGTGGGGTGCTGGCGGCCATGGCCGTGTCGCTGACCGGCACGCGGATCTCCGTTGTGGCACTGCCCTGGTTCGTCCTCGTCACGACCGGCAGCGCCACCCAGACCGGGCTGGTCGCCTTCTGCGAGATGGCGCCCTACGTGGTGGTCAAGGCGTTCACCGGGCCGCTGGTGGACCGGATCGGCCCGCGGGCCGTTTCCTGGACCACCGATCTGGCCAGCGCGACCGCCGCTGCTGCGGTTCCCCTGCTCCACGCCCTGGACCTGCTCTCCTTTCCCCTTCTGCTGGTTGTGGTCGCGCTGATCGGCGCGACCCGGGGACCCGGCGACCTGGCCAAGGAGGTGATGGTCCCGGAGGCGGCTGAACGCGGCCAGGTGCCGCTGGAGCGGGCCACCGGTCTGTCCGGCGTGATCGAGCGGCTCGCCTCCACCGTCGGCCTGGCGGTCGGCGGATCCCTCGTGGCTCTGCTCGGTCCCCTGACGGGGCTCGCCGTGAACGCGGGCTGCTTCGCCCTCGGATCGCTGATCATCAAACTCGCTCTGCCCCGCGGCATGGGGCACGCGGTCGAGGAAGCCCCCTCTCAGGCCGGGGGAACGGGACCGGGTTACTGGCGGCGGTTCGGCGAGGGCTTCACCTTCCTGCGCGGCGAGCCGCTGCTGCTCACCGTCATCGTCATGGTCGGCATCACCAACCTGCTGGACGCGGCGTTCACCTCGGTGCTCGTACCCGTCTGGGCCAGGGAGTCCGGCAACGGGCCGGCCGCGATCGGTCTGATGGGCAGCGTGATGGGGGCCGCGGCGGTCGGCGGGAGCCTGATCGCCGCAGTGGTCGCGCACCGGCTGCGGCGGCGGGTGGTGGTTCTCACCGGATTCCTGCTGCTCGGGGCACCGAGGTTCCTGATCCTCGCCTTCGATGCCCCGCTGGGGGTAGTACTGGCCGTCTTCGCAATCAGTGGGTTCGGCGCCGGCTTCATCAACCCAGTGCTGGGGGCCGTCCTCGTCGAGCGGGTTCCGCGCCGGATGCTGGGCCGGGTCAACGCGCTCGGTGACTCGCTGGCCTGGGCCGGCATCCCTCTCGGCGGGCTGATCGCCGGGGCGGCGGTGACCGCTGTCGGACTCATGCCGGTGCTGCTCACCTGCGGCGCCGCGTACTTCCTCACCACGAATCTGGCCGGACTGCGGCCGGAATGGCGCGAGATGGACCTTACGCGTGGGCGGGGTGTCGTGAAGACGCAACCCAAGGAAGACGCCTCACAAAGCAGTGCGAACACAGCGACATGACGTTTACGGGAGGGAGGTGGACCATCTGGCTTCCTTCTCCCTCCCATCGCTCCTTCTGGCCTCGCCCACGCTTCACGCACAGCAGTCTCGTGATGCCAAACCCGATCCCCGACTGGCCATGACTGTCTGTGTAGTTGGCCTCGACATCCATGGTGGTGCCGTGCCGCATCGCGCCCTCGATCATCGCGGCGACCTCGGAGGCCGTGCAGTTGATCAGCTGGGAGTGGCTGGCAGCGCCGCAAGCAGCACGGCCAGCCCGACCATAGCCCCGCCCAGCACAGCGAACGAGAACCAGGCATGGCGCCGCAACCACCCCAGCCACCCGGGCCACTCTGTCTCGGACACCGCCTTGACGAGCCCGACCAGCATCCTTGTCACGGCCCCGCCGGCGGCCACGATGGCGACCGTGATTCCCCGCCGAAGTCTCATGAGTGGGTCGTCTGCCGGAGCAGGGATTGTCCCGCTTCGACTGGCCGCCTCTGGCGCGGCACAGCCCTCCCGCTGTAGATCTGGTCACGAAGGCAACCCCCGAATCCGAAGCCTCAACGCGCATAATCGGACCAGCTCTCGCGGAACCTGATCAAGGTCGGCTCCCCGCCATACAGCGGCCCCTATCAGCCAATTCGTATGTGCCTCTCGATCGGGCGCACCGACGCTGCCTCCACGGAGTCGGCGAGAAGACCAGGTGAACGTGCTGCTGGTAGCGAGCAGAGAGCGATCGCCCGCGTTAATTGTGTAGTCAGCCCTGGTAGCGTCGCCAAACGCTTGATCACGGGCGCCCGTGAGGGTTGCCATCGGGGCGAAGAGGGAGAGCGACATGCGTGTGGCCACGTCGATAGGCGGGGTCCTGTTGGCGGCAGTCCTGGTGGCGGGGTGTAGCGGCGACAACGGTGACAGCAGCGACCAAGACAAGAACGGGTTCGCTCAGCCGAGCCACAAGGCGAAGCCGCTCGCTGAGTTGCACGTACCGTCGGCCTACGACCCCGCCAAAGGCTGGGACGCAACCTTGAACTGGGTTCCAGGTGTAGTGCGGACGATTCCCGTGACCGCCGTACCGCGCTCCGGTGCGATCGCCATGCTGCACGTCGCCTCGAACGGCTACACCGTCGAGGCGAAGGCCGCCGACACCGGCAAGGCCCGCTGGATTTCCGCGCCCTGGAACCCGCCCACGCCGGTCGAGGGTGCGGAGGGGGATGCGGAGTCCGGTGAGTTGGGAGAAATCCCGGATGTGACGGCGGTCGAGCAGGACGGGCGTGAGTACGTGCTTGCGTACGCGCACGGAATGCGGGGCAAGGACTCTCTCCACGAGGGGGCGGAGGTGGTGCGGCTCGCCGTGTACGCCGCCGACGCCTCGGGCACCTCGGTCAAGCCGCTGCGGGAGATCGATGTCCCCGTCTCGGCGGACCCCGGTGAGGTGCATGTGAGATCGACTGGTGGGCGGGTCCTCGTCGCCTGGGGTGGGAACGAGGCCTTTCCCCGCTCGGCTGCGGCGGTAGACGTGGCGACCGGAAAGGTCGACTCGTATCAGAAGCCGAACGGGCTGCTTTCCCAGTGTGCAACGACGGTGGCGTGCTCCAGTACCCGCGTGATGGCAGCCACGCCGGACGGCCCGCTGGTAAGCATGGGTACCGGAGGCTTCGGCCTTCCGGGCCGCTGGTTCAGCGACGACGTGCGCCCGCACGGCCTCGAAGCGAAGACAGGCATTGTCGGTTCCTGGAATGGCGATGCGTACGGCGTCGCCGACGGCAACCTTCTCGTCGGCTGGTCGACGGGCGGCAAGTTTGGCGCTCCGAACGACCCGCTGTGGTCAGTGCACGATGGGCGAACGGGCAAGCTCCGGGCCAGCATGGTCTGTGCGTATGACGTCGCGGACTCCAATGAAGCTCGCGACTACCCCGTGATTACTTCGCCGGACGGCCGCTACCTGGCAGCCGGACCAGTTGTCTTTGATCTGAAGCGAGGCAAGGGCACCTGTCTGGAGGGTGACGGCGACCGCAAGACGATCGCGCTCGCCGCGATCCGCGACGACGGCACGGCTTACGGGGCGGTCCTGGGGAAGTCGGCGGCCAGCGGCTCGGAGGCGGTCGTCGCGGAGTTGAACCTGGCGACCGGCACAGGGGAGCCGAAGGTTCTCGATGCAGGCGTGCGCGTTCCGTACCTCACCAGCGTTAAAGGGTCGGGCCTGTTCCTTGATCGTGATGACGATGCGAATGTGCGGGTTTCGCTGCGGCGTGAACGTTGACACCCGCGTCGCCGGTTGCGCGGCGAGTAGCCCTACCGTGACCGTCCATCCACTGAGCGCTCCCTATATCCGCCGAGGCATGGCGGGCGGTCCAGTGCGCCGGCGCCACTGATCTCCTCTGTCCGGACCTCTACTGGGCGATGTCGCGCCACCATTCGGCGACGCGGTTGTCCATCCAATAGAGCATCTCGGCTTTGCCTGTCGTGCTGTCGGAACCGCCCTGGCTGTTGTCGATGGGCCAGCGCTTCTCTTTGAACAGATGGGAGGAGATACGACTGAGGGCCGCGTGTTCGTTTCTCTGCTGGCGTTCCTGGAGTCCGGAGCGCTGGAGGAGCTCCGTGAAGGTGATCTTCTCGTCGGGCCGTTCGGCGGTTACCTCGAAGAGCGCGCGGACGCCGGGAAGGTGGCCCACCCTGCTCCACAGCAGCGAGACCTGTGCCTTCGTCCACAGCCCTTGGCGTCCGAGGTCGACGGCGACGTCGGTTCCGTCGATGTCGGCGAGCAGGCCGTTCAGCTTGGTGTGGAGTGATTCGACGTCGGCGAGTGCGGCGACGACCGCCGCGCGCATGGTCGGGTGGTCCATGACAGAGCCTCCAGTTTCGGCTTCGTAGACGAATCCGTACGTCTCTGACGGTATGGACTCGTCCACGAAACCGCAAGGGTTCGGAGAGTAATCATCTCTGTCGTCCGAGAGCCGCGCCCAAGAACCAAGAAGGACCAGTACGAGGCGAGCCTGTTGCCTCCTCTTGGTCCTCTCGTCTCCCGCCCAGGGTCAGCTGTCCTGGGTGCCGTTCGTGGACCACTCGTTGGCGAACTGCTCCATCTGCTTCAGGACCAAGTCGATGGACTCCGGGGCCTCGTCCGGCAGGTAGTTGCGGCGGGCCAGGAGACGCTTGATGGCGCTGCGGAGGCGGGCGCGGACTGGCTCGCGGGCGATCCAGTCCGGCTTGAGCTTGCTGCGGACCTCCGCAACCACCCGCGTCGATGCGCCGGAGGAACCGGGCGGAGAGTCCCGGCCGTGGTACATCGGGCGCCGCGGGGTGAGGGACAGCGCGAACGATCCGGTTGTTCTGCTGTGGACCAACCCCCTGGCGAAGACCTGGATCGAGACCCGGCCCGAGAACCCGGGCGAGGTGGTCCTGCGTCGGCAGCTCCGCTGCATACAGCGGATCGTCGCGGACACCGCCTTTGGCTCCTCCGGGGTAAGTAGTCACCAGTAGCCGACGTTCCGTTCAGCGTAGTGAACGCCGACGGCTCCACCGAGTCCGGCTCCCTGATCGACGAGATCGTCCGCGAGGGCACCCGGCGGATGCTCGCCGCCGCGCTGGAGGCCGAAGTCAACCAGTACATAGCCGAGTTGGCCTCGGAGATGGACGAGGCCGGGCGCCGCCTGGTGGTCCGCAACGGCCACCACCGGCCGAGGACCGTGACCACTGCCGCAGGTTCCGTCGAGGTCACGGCCCCGCGCGTCAACGACACGCGGGTGGACGAGGCCACCGGCGAGCGGATGCGGTTCTCCTCGAAGATCCTGCCGCCGTGGTGCCGCAAGTCACCCAAAGTCAGTGAGGTGCTGCCGCTGCTCTACCTGCACGGGCTGTCTTCGGGCGACTTCGTGCCCGCGCTGGAGCAGTTCCTCGGCTCGACGGCCGGCCTGTCGCCAGCCACCGTGCAGGCCCACCGGCCGCCTCCTGCTCGCCCACCTCGCGGATCCGACGCGGCACCGCATCCTCCAGATGCGGCGCCGGGCCGGCGCCAGACAGGAAGTACGCGACAGCATCGATGGGCGTCCCGCCCGCCGGTGGCAGCTCGGCCAGCCAACGCTCAACGTTGAAGACCGCCCGGGCCAGATGCCCGGCTAGGGCCTGTCTGATGTTGTGATTGCCGGGCGGTTTTGGAGGCTGCGGATCCAGAGAAGTGCCGCGCGGAGTTCAAAGGCCGGCTTGGTAGTTGGCGGGGTCCTTGTCGTAGCGGGGTGGCGAGGCCCCGCCATGCCTTGATCTTATTGATGCCGCGTTCGACGGTGTTGCGCCCACGGTAGAGGTCGCGGTCGCAGGTGACGGGACGCCCGCCACGCGAGCCCTTCTTCCGGCGGTTGGCCGCCTGGTCCCTCGGCTCGGCGATCACGGCCTTGATTCCGCGTCTGCGCAGGTAGGTGCGGTTGCGGCGGGAGGAGTACGCCTTGTCGCCGGCAATGGCCCGGGCCGGGTCCGGGGCCTGCCGGCCGGCCCGCGGACCTTGATCTTCTCCAGGCGGGAATGAACTGAGGGCTGTCACCCGCCTGCCCGACGGTGACGATGACGGCCAGCGGGCGGCAGGCGGAGTCGATCGCGAGATGGATCTTCGTGGTGAGGCCGCCACGGGAGCGGCCCACACTTGCTGCCGCCAGGCGGGCCCTGCGGCGCCTGGTCAGCCGTCGGCGCTCTTGGACGGCGGGGTCTTGGTGTCCGTCTTGTTCCTTGCCTGTGCCCCTTTTTCGGCGGCTGCCTTCTCCAAGGCGTCCAGCACCTCGGCGTCGACGGGCAGTCCCGCCGCGTCGTGGTGGGCCCGGGCCGTGGTCGAGCCCACGCTGACCAGCGACAGGTCCACCTTGCCCTGCCGGGCAGCCTCGGCTATCACGCCGTCGAGCAGCGCGGTGAAACACCCCGGCCTTCCGCCAGTGGCGGAACCGGTCGTAGACGGTCTGCCACGGCCCGAAGCACTCGGGCATCTCTCGCCACTCGGCCCCGGACCGGAACTTCCACACGACGCCTTCGAACTGGGCCCTCGGGTTCTGCGGATACGGGCCGAAGGCGCCGATCGGCAGGAAGGGCGCAATGAAGTCCCACTCACCATCGGTCAGTTGTGCTCGAGTCACGGGCATTGTTCTACCGAAGATCTCGGCCCGACGGGCCGAAACCCCGGCAGAGAGATCACAACATCAGACAGGACCTAGTTCCCCCTTGCCGTCAAGGAGGGGCTTCTCTGGTCGTGCCACGTTATCGGCCCGTCAGCGCTGGTTGGCCGGGGCCAGAAGAGCGCGTACCGCACGGCTGAAACCGCGCAGCGGGCTGGCGCCGGCCATCGTAATGAGGGCCACCGCGATCAGTCCTGCCCAGGACAGAAGCTTCAGGATTTCGGCGGCCGGCATCCCCGTGAGCGTGAGGACTCCGGCGAGTACGAGGATGGTCACGATGACTGCGGCTTCACCGCCGCCCAACTGCCTGGAGATGTGGGTAGAACCGGTGCGCGCGACGCACGCGAGGTGACGCTCAGACACGGGAGTGCTCCGTTTGTTCGGGACGCCCTGCGGCGCATGCCACAGGCCATGTTGCCACGCTGCCTTCCCCCGACTCCACGGCGTGCTGGGGCTGCAGGCGCAGGCGCTGGACGGCCTCGGGCGCCATCAGGAGGCCGAGCAAGTGCGTTGCTGGCTTCAGGAGCGTCCGCTCCCGCCTGCTCCTCATAAGTGACCGGTGACGAGCAATTCTGTGAGAGGTCCGGAGTGTGGTCCGCCTTGACGCCCAGGCAGCCTGGCTGTAGCACATCACGACGTCCCCGAACTGTCATGCGCCTTCCGGCGCACGTGCCGCACGGCGCCAGCTTCGGAGATTGCGCTGCACACCTACGACGCCAGAATTCCCGGGATGTGCTTCGCAGCCACGGGTGGTCGGCCCGTACGCGCGGTTGGCTTGAGCCCAGCGCATCCCTTTCTTCACAGGGTTCCCGGGCACTCTCTATGATCCGGAAATGCCATCCGACAGCGCCACCCCACTCGATCACGCCATGGCCAGCGTCCGCGATATCGATACCACTGACCAGGCGACTTCCCGGATCATCACCGGACTGACCTTATGGTGGTTCCTCTTTCCCGTCGCACTCTGTGTGGGTTTGAGCATCGTGTCCGGGCCGTCGCCCCATGTCTTCTGGGAGGGGGTCGCCAGGGTCTTGCTCTGGGTTGGCCTGGGCGGTGCGGCAGTCGCTCCTGTCGCTGGATTTGTGGTGGCGTTGGCCAGACGGCGGCGGGCCTGCTGGCGCTTTGCCGCCATGACTGCCTTGTCCACCACGGGGTTCGTCTTCATCCTCCTGGCGCTCGCCCAAGCGTGATTTCTTGACGGGCACCACCACCCTCCCCTGCTTCCATCCCGTCTACCTTCGGCCCACACGTATCTGGAGCGGGCGTGGTTCAGGGCGACAAGGTGGAGCGCGCCACTGTACGAACGACCTTGACGCCCTGGGCCGCGTCTGCTCGACTTTGCCTGCGCCGAAGGCAGGCAGGAGCCGGTCCTTCCCTGACCGTCAGAAGCGCAAGGCCGAAGAGTGGCTGGCTGAGACGGCTGCCGACATGTCTCGTGGTGAGTACGTCGATCCCAAGGCCGCCCGGACGACCTTCCAGCAGTACGCGGAGCGCTGGATCGCCGGGCAGACGACCGACCTGAACACACGCATCGGGACGGAGACCCGTCTTCGGCTGCACGCCTTCCCCCGCATCGGGGCACGTCCGCTTGGGTCCTTCCGCCCGGTCCACGTCCGCGAGTTCGTGCGCGACCTGGAGAACGACTCGATAGGCGGCAGCTACGCCCGCAACATCTACGCCAACGTCCGCGCGGTGCTGTCGGCCGCCGTGGATGACGGCCACCTCGCCCGGAATCCGTGCTCGGCGGCGTCCGTCCGCCCGCCGGCCGTCTCGGCCGCCCGGGTCATGCTGTGGCTCCCGTCCCAAGTCCATGCCGTCCGCGACGCTCTGCCGGACCGGTACCAAGCCATGGTCGCCGTGGGCGGCGGCTGCGGTCTCCGGCAGGGCGAAATCATCGGCCTGGCAGAAGACGCCGTACAGCTCGACGGAGACACGCTGCGGGTCACCACTCAGATCAAGCTGATCCGGGGTGTCTCCGTCTTCGCTCCCCCCAAGGGCAACAAGGAGCGAGACGTGCCGCTGCCGTCCTCGGTGGCCTCCGCCCTGCGCCGGCACACGACGAGTCACCCGCCCGTGGGCATCAAACTGCCGTGGATCAAGCCGGACGGCCCGCTCACCGAGCGACGCCTGATCTTCACTAACACGGCCGACGGAATCGTATGGCGAAGCAACTTCAACATCCAGGAGTGGAAGCCCGCCCTCGCAGCCGCCGGCCTTATCCCGACGCCCGAACCCGGAAAGCCGTACGCCTCCGCCCGGCAGCACGGGGTGCACGCCCTTCGCCACTTCTACGCCTCGGTCCTCCTGGACGCGGGCGAGAGCATCAAGGCCGTGAGCAGCAGCGAGCGAGCCCGCCGGGCCCTGGATGGTGTCTTCGACTCAGCCCAGGAACCCTGACGGCCCAGAGACGGCCCACCGGGGACAAGACAGCCTCCTGCTGGCGAGAACATCGTTGGTAGGGGGCTTCTTCGTGCCCGTAGTACGTGAGTTCTCCGTACACCGCGACCGGCCCGACGTCCGTCCCGGCGGGATCAAGCAGCCGGTACGGCTCCGAGCGCAGATCTGGGCCTTGCCCATCTCTCTCGACCATGAGGCGGGACGACAGCCACGCGCTTTACGGGCTGTCCGCTGAACTGGGCAAACCCGCCCTGCAGTTCAGCCGACAGGTACACGCCCTGATGCTCCAGGACATCCTCCGCTGGCCCCCTGTGGGGCAGAGTTACTTGAGCAGTCTGCAGTGTCGGACCCTCCAGGTAGGGTTCCCATTGTGATGTGAGCTGGTGTTGGAGGAAATATGGCGAGACGAATGCGGGACGGGGCGTTCCGGATAGAGCAGGAGCAGGGGCGCTACGCCCCTCACGTACGTCCGATCAATGAGATGGTCGACGCCTTGCGCGACCAGGACGAGCGTGGCTGGATGCCGCACGTCGCCCCCTGGCACGGCGGCGTGGACGCGCGCGCCCTGTCGATCCTGCGGGACCCGGGCCCCAAGACACAGGAGGGTGTCGGCTCCGGATTTCTGTGCGTGGAGAACGACGATCCGACAGCGGAGCTTCAGGTCCAGCTCTTCGAGGGGGCGGGGATCGCGCCGCGAGACGTCACTCCCTGGAACGCCTACCCCTGGTACATCAACCGCTCGCCGAAAGCGGCCGAGCTTCAGGCCGGCGTCGAGGTCCTGAAACAGCTGCTGGGGTTGATGCCCAAGGCCGAGGTCGTGCTTCTCCAGGGCAGCGAAGCCCAGGACGCGTGGCGCCGCCTGCTCAAGACGCACCCCGGAGTTGTCCGTGAACGGAGTCTGAAGGTGGTCAGCACCTACCACCCGGGACGGCAGGCTCTCTTCGTGCGAGACCCGGATGAACGCACCCGCCGCGCACAGCACAGAGTCGACTCCTGCCAGACCGTCGGCGACGTGCTCCGTGGGGTGGGCGGGCTTCTGTAGAAATCGGCAATGCTGAGGTGGACCAGGGATGGTCGACAGCTTCGACCTTGTCGTCGACATCGGCGGCGTACCCAACAGGCGGCGCAACCCAGACGAGGACCACGTCCTGATCCGGTGCGTCCGACCCGCTCCCTCCGAAGGTGGCTCCTTCGCCTTCGACGCGTACGGCTTCGTCGACAGCCTCGCGTCAACCGACCCCGACCTCCTGGACTTCCTCACCGGCACCGACGTCGACCTGCACGGCGAGTCGGCACAACAGCACGGACTGCCCGCGCGTCGGCCGGGACCTCGAGTACACCTCCACCGGCTGGCCCTTTGGCAGGTCGCTGAAGTCCACCACGGTCCACGGCCGCGTCACACTGCCCTGGGGCAACAGGGCCTCGGTGAGCTCGTTCTTGACCGTATGGTCGATCTCGCCGCGCAGAGTGACCACCGAACGTCATCGACGGCGGTGTGGCCGACCGACAGGCCGGGCCGAGCCGTTCCGTGGGTTTTGGTCAACCGTTTCCTCGCCGGCGGGGCCCGGGCCCCGACACAAGATGCATTGACAGCCTGCCCCGACATTAAGGTGAACACCCGTTCGGCCGGGTGCGTAGGCCCGGATCCGGTCCTCGGCCCGTGCCCGGAGCCGGTGACGCAGCTCGAGGGCGGCGATCGGCCGGCCGGTGGTGTTGGTCGCGAAGCAGGTGATCCGCATGCCGTCCGCGTCCGTGATCCTCAACTGGGCGCCGGGATGGGGCCGTTCCTTGCGGACGATCAGCCGCATGCCCTTGGGCCAGCCGTCAAGGAGCTTGCCGGTGAGCTCGGCGACCCAGGCCCCGTCCCGCGCCTCACCGTCGTTCTCGATGGCCGGGGTCCAGGCCGAGGCGGGGACCTTCAGTACGTGTTCGTGGATCGCTTCGCTGACCGTCATGCCGACCGAGTAGGACAGCCATCGGCCCCGCTTCGCGGGCCAGGACACGAAGTCATGGCTGCCGCCGGCGGAGTGCGTGCGGATCAGCGTCTGCCGTCCTCGCCGGTATCGCTTGGGCAGTTGGGCCAGGGCGAGTTGGGCGGTGGTGATGTGGTCGGCAGCGGTGTTGGAGCCCGCGTTTCCCGGTCTGAGGAGGGTGGCGACGGGCTCTCCGGTTCCGCCCGGTCCGTGGTCGACGAAGGCCGTCAGGGGGTGATGGCCGTAGGTCTTCTTCCAGGTTGGCGCCGCGTCCTGCTTGTCGGAGTGGGCGATCACGAGGACGCCGTCGAGGTCGACGGTGACCTGACCGTCGGCGTCCGGGGCGTTCTCGCCGGCCAACGACCAGGCACGATGGCGGACTCCGGGGCGTGCGGACCGGATGGCCTGCAGGGCCTTCTCGCCGGACGCGGCGAGGGTGCCGATCAGGCGGAAGACGGTCGGATCGGAGGCGACCGGGCCGAAGACGGCCGGCTCACACCGCAGCATCGCGACGTCCGCGAGGCAGTCCCCGCCCAGTGCGACCGCCAGGGCAACGTCCAGGAGGATCTTGCCGGGATCGTGGACGGCCCGCGGCTTCCGCCACGGAGCCAGAGCTGCGGATATCGCCTGGTCAAGGCCCGTCTTGCGGACCGTCTCCAGCAGCAGGACCGCACCTGCCTGCGAGACCACCTGCCGACCGTCTCCCCGGACACGGACATGTGGGTACGACGAGATATGCTCTCTCACCTGGAAAGTGCTCTTTCCCCTGCAGCCAACAGGACCCTCAGCAAGTCCTATCGTTGCAGGTCAAGGGCACTTTCCGTGTTTCTGATCAACTCTTGGACAGCCCACCTCGTGAAAGCGCGAGGCTCACTTCGCAGGCCGGCCCACCGTGCCTTGTGCGGGCGGACCTCACGGAACCGTTGTGCCGGTGACCTTGACCGAGGCCCCCCGGCACCAGCGACGACGACGTGATACAGCGCGCGCCGCCGGCCGCGCGGTTCTGGCCATCAGACCTGCCCCAAGGCCCGAATAGGCCAGCAGGATCGTCACAGCCGCAAAATGGGGCTCGTCAGCTGGACAAGGCAGCGATGGCTGCGGTCGCCGCGGCGGAGAGGGTGATGACCGCGACGAAGGCAGTGGCGGCGCGGGTGAGGGCGGCGGGGTAGGTGGCACCGTCCATGCGGGCGAGCTTGCCCGCACCGGCCGCAACAGTAGACCCGCGACAAGCATTTATTGCGGCGGACGCTGCCCACTGGAGCAGGGGAACCGGCTCGGGCAACTTCGTCGTGGACGGCGTCGCGGCCTTGGGCCTCGTAGGCTGTTCGTTGATCCGAACAAGGGGGGGACATGGCGACGTGGGGTTTGGTCATCGAGACGACGGTCGGCATCGGGGAGCGTAAACACGCGGAGGCGTACGTGCTGGCGCAGCTGGAGGGGACGCGCGACGAGGCGCTCGTGGAGCTGGAGCAGCGCGCCCGGCACCATTCACCGGAGCATCCAAGGAGCCCCAAACGGCGCCGGCTCTTCCGGGAGAGTGACGGGTTCCTTCTGGTCATCGATGGTGCCTGGCAGTCGTTCAGCACTCGGTTCACGGTCGCGGAGCTGCTGGAAGACAGCGCCGCACCGGCTCAGCTCGCGCAGCCTCGCAAGGGCGAATCGAATCCGGCGGCTGCCGCGCCGCCTCCGCCCTCCCCACCGCCCGTGGAGCGGTATGCGGATGGGGTGCCGGTACGGCCGGCGTGGCTGGGCCGCAAAGACCTGACGTAGCAGCAGTATGGCCAATGAGTCGGCGGCTGGTTGGTTGGTTGGTTACAGCAGCACGCTCGATACGGTGTAGAGAACGCGTAAAGAGTCGGCGCGTGGTGTGCCGGGAAGTCGGCGCCCTGGGGGTGTTCCCCTTTTCCGCCGACGCCCTGAAGGTCTCCTCACCGTGTCCGAAGTTCGCTTCTGGTACGTCCTCGGCAGCGACGCCGACGCCTGCCTGGCCCAGAAGTGTCGCGCTGGAGGCCAGGGTGCCCGCCCAGTCTCTAGTGACCTGAGTCAGAGATTCGTCGGTCGACCTCGGTCTTCTGCCCTGGCCCGAACGCCAGGCCGTTGCCCGGGCGTTGCGCACGGAGCCCGTCGGCGGGCTGGTCCTGTTGGCCGCGGTGGTGGCGCTGGTGTGGGCGAACAGCCCACTGGCCTCCTCCTACACCGCACTTCGCGGCGCATGGTCAGCCTTGCCGCCCGGACGAGCGGGCTCACCGGCGGAGGCCAGGTTCACCGTCGCCGCAGCAGGGGCCGTGGCGAGGAATCCGGCACCGATCAGGGTCAAGGGGCTCCTGGACTTCGCCTTGTGCGTGCTGCGCTGGTGGTTCCTACTCATGTCCGGCTCCTCAGATGGTCTCCGCCGCCTGCCAAGATCGGTGACGGCCATGACCAGAGTTACCGGTGGGGCTGACGTGCCGATTCAGTTTGACCGCCGCGTCAGCGTCTCGTAAGGAATTCACCACCCCATCCGCCCAGCACGGTCCCCGGTGTCAGCAGCGGTGAGGGCGAAGACGGGGACGGTGAAGGGCTGCCGGTCGGATCTCCGGCCGTAGGCGATGGGGAGTGGGTGGCGGCACCACATGCTGAGGCAACCCGAGCGAGGGCTCTCTCCGCTGCCGGGCAGCAGGATGAAGTACACCAGGGCCGCGCCGGCCACCGCCGCAGCGCCGGCGGCCGCCGGCCAGTGGCGACGCAGCCAGTCCAGTGAGTCTGTTCTACCGACCGACTCAGCAGGGCCGGCGGGCGGGGGTTGGATCGGTTCCGG
>NZ_JARGEF010000093.1:0-28198 GCF_033794725.1 Streptomyces sp. ID05-39B
CCTCGCCCACACCGCCGCCCGAGCCCACCCCGCGGCCCTCCGTGTCGCCCGTGAGCTACCCGGCGTACCACGCGCAGCAGCGCCGGCCGCCCGTCCGGCACCACCAGTCGCCGGTCACCTACGTCCTGCTCATCACCGTGCCCGCGGTCATCGCCGTCGCCGCGCTGCGGCCCCGCTGACGCCCCTTTAGGAGGCATCTCTTGCCGGAATGGCTTGTTCTCACCCTCGCGATGCTCGCCGCGTGCGCGGTGGTGGTCGCCGTCACCTTCGTCCGGCACCGCACCGCGTCCGAAGACGAGGACCCGTCCGAGACTCCGGACGTCATCGAGTACATGACGATGTGGATCGGCGTGGTGTACGCCATCGTCCTGGGCCTGGCGATCGCCGGTGTCTGGGAGGCCCGCAGCATCGCCCAGGACCATGTCCAGGCGGAGGCCCAGTCGCTGCACGAGATCTCGGAGCGGGTACGGGTGTACCCGGCCGATGTCCGCGACCGCGTCCGGGGGGACGTCGACGCCTATGTCTCGCACGTCGTCACCGCCGAGTGGAAGGCCATGGCCGACAAGGGCGAGGTGACCGAGCGCGGCGACGAACTCCTCGCACGACTCCGCACCGACCTCACCGACTACCAGCCGGCCTCCGACTTCGAGGCACAGGCCTATCAGCCGCTCCTCGACCAACTGTCCGCCGCCGACCAGGCCCGCAACAACCGGGCCGGCTCCACCGGGGAGACCATGCCCGGCGTGGTGTGGTTCGGGCTCCTCGCCGGCGCCGCGATCACCATCGGCATGGTCTTCGCGCTCCAGATCCGCCGCACGACCCGGGAGCTGATCCTGGCGGGGCTGTTCTCGGCGCTGATCGCTTTCCTGCTGTTCCTGATCTGGGACTTCGACGCGCCCTACAGCCGGGGCGTCACCACGTCGTCCGAACCCTTCCTGCGGCTCTTCCCGGACGCCAAGGGCTGAGCGCACCGGCCGGGGCGACGGCGGGCGACACGCCGAGGCCGTCCCCCGGTCGCGGGTACGCCGTCCCCTGTCCGGCCCACCCCCTCGCTCCCATCGTTACCCCATTCGCGCGACAGGGATCGCGGGAGTGCACACATGTTCCTAGCGTTTCGGTCATCGAGGTGCATTTATGACGCAAGCGGAAAACACCGCGGCTGCTCCTCGGAAACCGGAGGAAACACCATGCACGCGATACGCGTCGCTTCGGCCGCAGTGCTGGGCGCCTGCGCCCTGGCCGTCTCCACGCCGCCCGCCGTCTCCGCGGAGAGCGATGTCACCCCGTTCGGCTTCAGCGTGCTGCCGTCGACGATCACGGCGGGTGGCCAGGTCGCCCTCCGGATCGACCGGAGCAGCGGCGGCTGCACGGGGGCGGTCACCATCACCTCGGGGATCTTCGACTCGGTGCACATCGCCGCGCACCGCTCATCGGCCACGACGACGGTCGACCACGACGTCAAGGTGGGCGCGGTGTACCAGGTGACGTTCACCTGCGACGGCGCCAGCAGGTCCACCGGACTCACCGTCGCCGGACTCCGCCCGGCCTCCCCCACACCGGCGCCCTACCCGGTGCCGCGCGGGGTGCAGGCCGGTGCGGGCGGCACCGTCGCCGGGTTCGACATCAAGGAGATCGGGCTCGGCGCGGCGCTCATCGCCGTGTCGGTCGGTGCGGCGTACCACTTCTCGCGGCGGCGCTCCGGTGAGGACGGCGCCTGACAGCGGCCGGATCGCAGGCTTTCGCCCCGGTGCCCTGGAAGGGACCGGGGCGAAAGCCTGCGACGTGCGGTGTCCGTGCTCCGAAGGACGCCAGGACAGGCGGCGTCAGGACGGGGCGTCGTCAGGCGCGGCGCTCGGCACGCCGGCGCATCCAGAACACGCCGCCGCCGATGACGGCCGCGGCCACCAGTCCGCCGCCGATGGCGACGTCGGTCGGGGTGGCACCGCTGGAGCTGCTGCCGCCGAGGCCGCCGCGGACACCGCCGATGACGGTGAAGGCGGTGGGGTTGGTGAGGGTACGGCCGTTGCAGTTGACGGTGATGCTGTGCGAGCCGGGGCGCGCGTTGCTGTTGACCGTAGCGGTGCCCTGCGCCGTGTTGTTGGCTCCGCTGACGGGCTTGGAGCCGGTCGTGGGGAAGGCGTCCGAACTCATGGTGCCGCCGCCCCGGCAGCCGTCGACGGTGACGGTCAGCTGACCGCCGCGGGCGACGACGCTGGGCAGCGCGACGATGTTGCTCGGGGAGATTCCCCCGTTGCCACCGCCATGGTTCCCACCGTTGTGCCCGTTGTTGTTGCCGTTGTTGTTGTTGCCGTTGTTGTTGCCGTTACCGCCGCCGTTGTTTCCATCGTTTCCGTTGTTGCCGTTACCACCGTTGTTGCCGTTACCACCACCGTTGTTGCCGTTACCGCCGTTGTTGTTGCCGTTACCGCCGTTGTTGTTGTTGCCGTTGTTGCCGTTACCGTCGTGGTTGTTTCCGCCCCAGTTGTTGTTGCCCGGGCGGCCCCCGGCGTTGTTGTTCCCGGGGTCCACCCAGGTGTTGTCGTTCTGGCTGCCCGGGTTGGGCGGCATACCGTCCGCGACGGCCACGGGGGCGGCGAGCCCGAGGACGGCGACCGCCGCGGCCGCGGCCGCCAGGGCGCGTGTGTTTCGCATGTGATCCTCCGCGGAAGGCGCCCCGGGGCCCGTCCCCGGTCTGTCGGCGAGAGAACGCCTCCCGAATCGACCCTCAGATGCCCTGGACGCGCCCGCATTTCGGGAATGGTCCGTCCTGGTGAGAGGACACGCCGAGGGAAATGCGCACAATCGGATATCACCGCAGGTCACGGACCGTCGGAAAATTCCTGTGCGTGGCAACTCGGATGGCGGACCGCAAAGTGCACCGGCCACCCGTTCGCCGCTGACCCGTCGCCGGTTCCCGTTGCGGGACTTAGCGTTCTCGTATGCGCGAAGGGACGTGGCGACGGCCGCGTCGAAAGGGGATGGCGAATGTCTGGGTACGAGCTGTCCGGCATGGCGGAAGAGGAGGAGCGGCCGAAGAAGCGTGCCCCTTGGGGCGTGATAGCGCTTGTTCTGCTGACCGGTCTCGCGCTCATCCGGAATGGTTCGGGGGAGTTCGACGCCGGCCCGCCGCAGCCGGCCTCGGCGGCTGCCGCCGACGCCCGCACGGCCCAGGGCACCTTCGGCGGGGCCGTCCAGGCCCTGCCGTTCTCGGAGCCCGACCGGGTCCGCATCCCCGCCATCCGGGTCGACGCCCCGGTCATGCAGGTCGGCCTGGACACGGACGGCTGGGTCGGGGCACCACCCCCGGAGGACCCGAATCTGGCCGGCTGGTTCACCGGCGCCGTCTCGCCCGGTGAGAAGGGGACCGCGGTCGTCGTCGGCCATGTCGACAACGTGCAGGGTCCTGCCGTCTTCTACGGCCTCGGCGCCCTGAAGAAGGGAAACCACGTCGAGGTGGCCCGCCGGGACGGAAAGACCGCGGTGTTCGAGATCTACGGCATCGAGGTCTTCGAGAAGAACAACTTCCCCGGCGACCGCGTCTACGCCTCCAAGGGATCCCCCGAACTGCGGGTCATCACCTGCGGCGGCGGGTTCTCCAAGGCAAACGGTTACGACGGCAATGTGGTCGCCTTCGCCCGCCTGATCGAGGTCCGCTGAACGGACCCCGGCCGGGCGGGCGAACGCCTCCACCGGCCTGCTCCACCGGTATGCGGTATGCGGTAACCGGTACGCCGTAACCACGGTGCCGTACCGGGGTGCCGTACCGGCCGGAGCCCGTGGGACGGGTCCGGCCGATGGGGCGACCACCTAGGTGAGCTGACGCCGCGGCACCGTGATGTGGTAGCCGGCGTCCAGGAGTTGCGGCAGATAGCGGCGCAGGGCGCGCACGCTCTGGCTGCGGTCGCCCCCGGCGTCGTGCGAGAGGACGACGACGCCGGGGGCGGCGCCGTTCTCGACCCGGTCGACGATGGTTGCGGTGCCCGGGGACGTCCAGTCGAGGGTGTCGACCGTCCAGGCCAGGGGTTCCATGCCGAGTTCGGAGCCGAGCTGGAAGGCGGCTCGGTTCCAGGCGCCGTAGGGGGCGCGGAACCACCGGGGCCGTTCTCCGTAAGCGTTTTCGACGACCTCGCTGGTGCGGGTCATCTCGGAGCGGATCTGACGGCGGGTGAGTTTGGTGAGCAGGGGGTGCGACCAGGTGTGGTTGCCGACGGTGTGTCCCTCGTCGGCCATCCGGGCCAGCAGTCCGGGTTGGTCGGCGGCCATCTCCCCGCAGACGAAGAACATGGCGCGCACGTCGTACTCGGCGAGGGTGTCGAGGATGCCCGGGGTGTAGCGGGGGTCGGGGCCGTCGTCGAACGTCAGCACCATGGTGCTGCCCCGGCCGTCGATCCGCAGCAGCGGTTCGCTGCGTACGGGGATGCGGGCGGCGGCCGCGCGCGGGGGGCCGTAGCCGGTCAGGGGCTGGAGGCGGTAGGCGGAGGAGTTCATCGGGAGGCGGTGCGCGGGGGCGCCGGCCGCCGGGGCGCCGGGGCGGACCGGTGACCCGCCGCCCGTCCCCCACGCGAACACAGAGGCCGTGCCGGCCGCGCCGACGGCGGCGGCGCCGGCGAGCAACGCCCCGCGCCGCGTGAACAACTGATCCTTCTGCATGAGTCATCAGTCGCCCGGCAGGCCCCCGACGCACCACGACGACACCGTCACGGCGGCATGAATCCACCCGCTCGGCGCAGCGGAGTCACACCGGCCGGGCAGCCCGCTCGGTGGCGGGACCTGCGGCTTCCGATAACCTCTCGCCGTGACGGAACAGCACCCTTCCCCGTTCGAACGGGGCACGGACGGCCCGAAGGTCATCGTGGTCGGCGTGGACGGCTCCGACACCTCGATGCGGGCAGCGGCCTACGCCGCGGGTCTGGCCCGGCGCCAGCGCGCCCTGCTCGCGGTGGTGTACGTGCAGCCGGTGATGACGGCGGGCGCGGCGCTCGGGGCGCCGGTGACGGAGGCGACCGACGAGATCGCCCAGGAGATCGTGGCGCAGATCCGGGAGGCCACCGAGCGGTCCCGGGGTGTGTTCGACATCCGCTGGGAGTTCCACACCTTCCACGGCGACCCGTACAACGGGCTGGTGAAGGCCGCGGACCAGCTGAAGGCCGACGCGGTCGTGGTCGGCGCCTCGGAGCAGGCCGGCCACCGGATCGTGGGGTCGGTCGCGGTACGGCTGGTGAAGGCGGGGCGCTGGCCGGTGACGGTGGTGCCGTAGCGGCCCGCCTTCGTCCTCGCGCGCCGGGCGCGCTACTCCCCCGTCACCAGTCCGTCCTGCGCTCCGCCGCGGCTGAGGACGAGGTCGCGGACGTGGTCGCGGACGCCTCGTACGTCGGCGCCCTGGGCGAGGGCCTTGTCGAGGTCGACGACGCGGCCCGCGTCGAGGTCGAACAGTTCGGGGACGAAGGCGGCCTTCGTCACCTCCCAGCGGGCGCCGGGCCGGGCGGGCGGGGCGAAGCTGAAGCGGGCCACGCTGGACCGGTTGGCGCGCGGGTCGACGACGCCGGCGCGGTTCGGGGTCTCGCCGGCCACCTGGTCGCCCAGCCCGTAGACGACCCAGGTGCCGTTGACCTTCTCGTAGGCCTGGGGTACGTGGGCGTGGCCGCCCAGGATGAGGTCGATGTCGGGGCGGGTGCCGGTGCGGGAGGCGGTGAGGGTGCCGGCGAGGGTGAGCTGCCGGTCGTCGGGGGCGTCCTGCCACTCCGTGCCCCAGTGCAGGGAGACGACGACCACGTCGGCGCCGGCCCGGCGGGCGTTCCTGGCATCGGCGACGATCTTGTTCTCGTCGATCAGGGAGACCGCCCAGGGCTGTCCCTCGGGGAGCGGCACACCGTTGGTGTCGTAGGTGTACGCGAGGTGGGCGACCTTCGCGCCGCCCGCGTGCAGGAGGGGGACGGCGGCGGCCTCGGCCGCGGAGCGGGCGGTGCCGGTGTGCCGTACGCCGGTGAAGTCGAGGGCGTCCAGGGTGCGGCGTACGCCGTCGGAGCCCGTGTCGAGGCTGTGGTCGGAGGCGGTGGAGCAGCTGTCGTAGCCGGTGGCGGCGAGGGCGCCGGCGAGCTGGGGCATGGAGGTGGCGGCCGGGTCGGCCGGGCTGTACACGGTCTCCAGGTGACAGAGCGCCAGGTCGGCGCCGGCGACGACGGGTCGGATGCCCGCGAACATCGGGCCGAAGTCGTGACCGGTGCCGCCGGCGTCGAATCGGGCCCGGTCGATGACCGAGGCGTGCGGGAGGATGCCACCGGTGGCCACGAGGCTGAAGCCGCGGCCCGCCGAGGGTGCCGGGCGTCCGGAGGCGGATTCGCGGTCATGGGCCTGGCAGGCCGCGGCGGCCGTGAGGAGGACCGTCAGGGCCAGGGCCACCTGGTGTCGGCGCGCGATCACCGAATCACCTCATTCCATATGGAAAGTCATATTTACGCACGCATCACTAGTAAGCCATGGGTGGAGACACAGGGCCCCGGCACTCCCGCCACCGGGGCCGGATGCGCGCGATCGGCGTAGCCCGGACCGTTCGTCGAACCGTTCGTCGACGCGATCGACCGTCCGCCGCAGACCGTTGCGCGCGCTCTGTCCCCAACCGGCGCCCTGCGGTGCCATACGCCCATGACCGCCGGGACCCTCACCGCCAGGACGACGACCGCCGAACACGAACTCGCCGCGCTCCAGCGCGAGCACGGCCGGCCGCTCTTCGCACTGCTGCTGAGGCTGTGCGACGGCGACCGCCAGCGCGCCGAGGACCTCGTCCAGGAGACCCTGGTGCGGGCATGGCAGCACCCCGAGGCGCTGCGCACCGACGCCTTCGACTCCGTACGGCCCTGGCTGCTGACCGTCGGCCGGCGGCTCGCCATCGACGCGCGGCGGGCCCGGCAGGCGCGGCCCGCCGAGGTCGGGGACGCGGTGCTGGAGAACGCGCCGGTCTGCGGCGACCACGCCGACCGGGCGGCCGCCACCCTCGATGTGCGCGAGGCTGTGAAGACACTCACTCCGCAGCACCGTGAAGTCCTGGTGCTCGTGTACTTCCAGGGGGCGAGTGTGGCGGAGGCCGCGGCAGCCCTCGGCATCCCGCCCGGTACCGTGAAGTCCCGCGCGTACTACGCGCTGCGCGCCCTGCGCCGGGTGCTTCCCGGTTACGCGCCCGACCTGGGCTGAAACCCACGGTCGAGTCAAACCTCCGTAAAGCGCCTTGCCTTGGACCCCGGTTGAGTAATCGGGTGTCCTTATCCGTGTTCCGGATGGGGCCCGGTCGCCGGTTTTCCGGCGCCGAAGGAAGCGCACGCACCGGAGGAAGGCAGGAAGGGATGCTGCACAGAGGTCATCAGAGCACGGACGGCACCGGCGGCGGGGAACTGACGGTCCCCATGGCCTGGTTGTACGCCGAGTACATCGCCGACGAACTGCTGCGGACCGGCGATCTCATGCCGCCGACGTCCTTCGAGTTCCGCGCCGGACGCGACGCCCTGGCACTCACCGTCTTCCTGTCCGACACCGACGGCGAACTGCCCGGGATCCGGGTCGTCACCCAGCTGGAGACCTGGCTCTCGCTCACCGCCTACGACCAGCCCTGGCAGGACTGGGTCACCGCACGTATGGCTCAACTGGCGGCCGAGGCAGCCGAGTCGGAGGGACCCGACCCCGATCTGGAGCTGGCCTCGGCGGCCTGGCGCTGGCTGGAGGAGACCGAACTGCTCGCCCCCGACCTCAACGCGGTGCCGGGCGGCGCGCCCCCCGGCGAGGACGAGGGACCCAAGATCTGGACGCCCGCCTGGCAGCTCGGTCTGCCGCTCGGACACCTCGCGATCCACCTTTTCTAGCCGTTCTGGATTCGGACCAATCCATGGGCCGGACCGCTCCGAACATCTGGGTCACGATTCGGTACGCGACTTGAGTGATTCCGCTGACTGGTGCGTACCGGTGGGAGCAAGGAGTAACCCCACTGGCACTCAACGGCACGAGGTTTCGGCATGAGGTCCCTGGAGAGGCATCGCGACGTCGGCGCGTACGCGCTGGGCGTGCTGGACGAGGCGGAGGCCTTCCGTTTCGAGGACCATCTCATGGAGTGTCCTCGCTGCGCGGCGGAGGTCACCGAGTTCGGCGCCACCACCCGGCAGCTGATGCTGTACCGCAGGGCGACCCCGCGCGCCGTGCACCCCTTCGCCGGACCCGGTCCGCAACTTCTCGACCGGCTCCTCGGCGAGGTCGCCACCCGGCGCCGGGCCGCCAGGCGCCGGCTGCTGTACGCGGTGGCCGCGGCTGTGGTGGTCGCCGTCGCGGGTCCCGCGCTGGCCATGATGGCCGGTGGCGGCGGGAGCGGCGGGGAGCCGGTGCGGGTGGTGGCCGCGACCGACCAGAAGTCGGGCGTGTGGGCGCAGGTGACGGCCGGGGACGAGGTCTGGGGCAGTCAGGTCGAGCTGGAGGTGAAGGACGCGGCGGGACCGCGCGCCTGCCATCTGATCGTCATCGGCCATGACGGCTCGGAGGAGATCGTCACCAGCTGGATGGTTCCCGACCACGACGCCCGGCCCAACACCATGAAGGGCGGCGCGACCATGCAGTCCGACCAGATCGCGCGCTACGAGGTACGGACGATGAACGGCGAGACGCTCGTCGTCCTCAAGGCCGGCTAGCGGCACGGCCCAGACCTGGCGCCCTACTTCAGCAGCCGTGACATCCGTCGGTCGGCCAGCGGCTTGCCGCCCGTCTGGCAGGTCGGGCAGTACTGGAGCGAGGAGTCGCTGAAGGACACCTCGCGGACGGTGTCGCCGCAGACCGGGCAGGGCTCGCCGGTACGGCCGTGGACGCGCAGGCCGCTCTTCTTCTCGGCCTTGAGCCGCCCGGCCGCCACGCCCCGCGAGCGTTCGACCGCCTCCGTCAGCGTGCCGCGCAGGGCCTCGTAGAGGGTGCGGGTCTCCTGCGGGGTGAGGGAGGCCGCGAGTTTGAAGGGCGACATCCGCGCCGCGTGCAGGATCTCGTCACTGTAGGCGTTGCCGACGCCGGCGATCAGGGACTGGTCGCGCAGCGCGCCCTTGAGCTGCCGCCGCTCGCCGGACAGCAGGGCGGCGAAACGTGCCTCGTCGAAGTCGGCGGCCAGCGGGTCGGGTCCCAGCCGGGCGACTCCGGGCACCTCCTGCGGGTCGCGTACGAGGTACACGGCGAGGCGTTTTTGGGTGCCGGCCTCGGTGAGGTCGAAGCCCTCGCCGGTCTCCAGGGCTACGCGCAGGGCCAGCGGACCCTTGCCCGGCCGGGGCGGACCGTCGGGGAGGCGGTCCTTCCAGTGCAGCCAGCCCGCGCGGGCCAGGTGGGTGACGAGGTGGAGTCCGTCGTCGGTTGCCAGGTCGAGGAACTTTCCGTGCCGGCGCACCGCGGTGACCGCCCGGCCCTCGACGGCGGCCAGGGGCGGGTCGTACGTCTTCAGCACGCTGATCGCGACGGGCAGGACCCGCACGATCTCGTGGCCGACCAGGTGCTCGGTGAGGAAGTCCTTGAGCGCTTCGACCTCGGGGAGTTCCGGCATACGTACAGAGTGCCATCCGCGGGCCGGGAGTTCAGCTCCGTTCCGGCAGGGCGAACTCGCACCACACGCACTTGCCGCCGCCGCGCGCCTCCACGCCCCACACGTCGGAGAGCAGCTCGACCAGCAACAGTCCGCGCCCGGAGACGCCCGAGTCCCCGGCCTCGCGGCGGCGCGGCAGGGCGCTGGAGGAGTCCTCGACCTCGACGCGCAGCCGGCGGCCGCCGCCGGTGAGGAGGCGCAGGGTGACGATGGCGGCGCCCTCGGTGTGCATGAGGGCGTTGGTGACCAGTTCGTCGGCGACCAGCTCGACGTCGTCGGAACGCTCCTGGGCGCCCCAGGTGCGGACGGCGGCGCGGATCATGTGCCGGGCCTGGGTGAGGGCCTCCGGGTCGCCCGGCGCCACGTGCTGCTGGAGCCGGCTGCCGGCCTGCGGGGCGTCCGGGGGGTGCCGGCGCAGCAGCAGGAGGGCCACGTCGTCGTCACCGCCGCGCTCCTCGGCGACCTCGATGAGCCGGTCGGCGAGTCCGCGTACGCCGTCGGGGCCGGTGGCGATCAGCTCGGCGAGGGCGCGCATGCCGTCGTCGAGGTCGGCGCCGGGCTGCTCGACCAGCCCGTCGGTGCAGAGCAGGAGGGTGTGGCCGGGGTCGAGTTCGAGGGTGGCCACGGGGTAGTCGAGGCGGCCGAACTCGGCGGACAGGCCGAGCGGCAGCCCGCCGGGGACGGAGATGCGCCGGCAGGTCCCGTCGACGGCGCGCACCATCGGGTCGATGTGGCCGGCCCGCACCATCTGGACGACACCGGTGGCGAGGTCGGCCTCGGTGTAGAGGCAGGTGGCGAAGCGGTCGGTGTCGAGTTCGTGGAGGAAGACGGAGGCGCGGGCCATCACGGTGGCCGGGGTGTGCCCCTCGGAGGCGTAGGCCCTCAGGACGATGCGCAGCTGGCCCATGACCGCGGCGGCGTGCGTGTCGTGGCCCTGGACGTCGCCGATGACGGCACCGACCCGCCCGCCGGGCAGCGGGATCAGGTCGTACCAGTCGCCGCCGATGCCACGGCCGTGGGAGCCGCCGATGGTGGCGGCGCGGTAGCGGACGGCGACGTCGGCGCCGGGCACGCTGGGGATGGTGCGCGGCAGCATGGCCTGCTGGAGGCCCTGGGCGATGTCCTTCTCCTCCTCGTAGAACATGGCCCGTTGAAGGGACTGCGCGATGCTGCTGCCGAGGGCGACGAGGATGTTGCGTTCCTCGGGGGTGAAGCCGTGCCGGTCGCTGTAGAGCAGGCCCATCGCGCCGATCGGGCGGGCCTGGACGATGAGCGGCAGATAGGCGGCCGAGGTGATCTTCAGATCGGTGAGGTGCGGCCAGAGCACGGGGTAGCCGACCGCGAACTCGTCGGGCGACTCGATGAACCGGGGGGTGAGGGTGCGCACCACCTCGCTCATCGGGTACGGCTCGTCGATCCGGGTGACGAGGGTGCCGGGCACGAAGCTGCCCTCGGGGCCCTCGGCGATCAGCCGGATCCGGCCGGCCTCGATCAGGCCCATGACCAGACTGGTCGCGCCCAGGTGGATGAGTCCGTGGGTGTCCTTGAGGACGTCGATGACGTCCTTCACGGTCCGCGCGTGCGCCAGGGCGGCGGTGGTGAGCTGGACGACGTTGGTCTGCTCGCGGCGCGCGTCGTCGAGTGCCGCCTGCTCGCGGTGCTCGGCGAGGTCGCGCAGCTCGGCGCTCGCGTCCCGGACGATGCCGAGGATCCGGCGCGGACGGCCCGTGTCGTCGCGCCGGATGTAGCCCTGGGTGTGGGCCCAGCGCAGCTCTCCGTCTCGGCGGCGGATGCGGAAGTAGGCGCCGTAGTTCTCGCTGCCGTCCTTGATGGCCTGGGTCACCAGGGTGTCCAGGCGCATCGCCTCGGCCTGCGGGACGCGCGGGGAGAGGCTGTCCGGGTTGCCGTCGTACTCCTCGGGGGACAGGTCGAAGATCTCGTGGGCGCGGGCGTCCATGGAGAGGACGCCGGTGTCCAGGTCCCAGTCGAAGCCGCCCATGCGGTTGAGTGCCAGGATCGGGTCCGGGTGGGCGGGCCAGTCGTCCGGGAGGGACAGTGCGCTCGCTCCCCGATCAACCATGCGCCCACCTTGCCAGGATTCGCCCGATTCTTCGACTGGGAGGGGGCACGTGCGTGAGGCGTCCCGGCGTGGAACTCGGCGGGTGTCAGGACCAGGGAGGCGGGAGAGGAGCGCGGCCGCGTGGAGTGGTTCACGGCACCCGAGTACTGGCTGAGCCGGACGGTCTTCCAGCGGGCGCTGGCCTGTGTGTATCTGGTCGCGTTCGTGACGGCGGCACTGCAGTTCCGTGCGCTGCTCGGCGAGCGCGGAATGCTGCCGGTCGCCCGGTTCGTCGAGCGGGTGCCGTTCCGGCGGGCGCCGAGCGTGTTCCACTGGCGCTGCTCGGACCGCTTCTTCGCCGGGTGCGCCTGGGCGGGCTGCGCGGTGTCGGCGGCGCTGATCGCCGGCCTGGACTCGCTGCTGCCGCTGTGGGCGGCCATGCTGGCGTGGCTGGTGCCGTGGGCGTTGTACGTCTCGATCGTCAACGTCGGCCAGACCTGGTACGGCTTCGGCTGGGAGTCGCTGCTGCTGGAGACCGGTTTCCTCGCCGTCTTCCTCGGCAACGACGAGGTGGCGCCGCCGATCGTCGTACTGTTCCTGCTGCGCTGGCTGCTGTTCCGGGTCGAGTTCGGCGCGGGCCTGATCAAGATGCGCGGTGATCCCTGCTGGCGCAAGCTCACCTGTCTGGACCACCACCACGAGACGCAGCCGATGCCAGGCCCGCTGAGCTGGTTCTTCCATCATCTGCCGCGGCCGCTGCACCGGGTGGAGGTGGCCGCCAATCACGTCACCCAGCTGATCGTGCCGTTCCTGCTCTTCACCCCGCAGCCGATCGCCACGGCCGCCGCTTCCCTGATGATCCTCACCCAGCTGTGGCTGGTGCTGTCGGGCAACTTCGCCTGGCTCAACTGGATCACGATCGTGCTGGCCGTCCCCGCCCTGGAGCTCCCCGCCGATCCGCCGACCCCTCCCGACGCCCCGCTCTGGTACGTGGTGGTGGTCCTGGCGGTAGCCGCTTTCCTGCTGTTCCTCAGCCATCGCCCGGTGCTCAACATGCTCTCGCGGCGGCAGATCATGAACCGCTCCTTCGACCCGCTCCACCTGGTCAACACCTACGGCGCCTTCGGCAGCGTGAGCCGGGTCCGCCACGAGGTGGTGATCGAGGGCACCCTCGACGAGGTGCCGCGCGCGGACTCCGACTGGCGGGAGTACGAGTTCAAGGGCAAGCCCGGTGATCCACGGCGCTGGCCCCGGCAGTTCGCCCCCTACCATCTGCGGCTGGACTGGATGATGTGGTTCGCCGCCCTCTCCCCCTCCTACGCCGGTCCCTGGTTCGGCGCGCTGGTGGAGCGGCTGCTGGAGAACGACCGCGACACGCTCCGCCTGCTGCGCCGCTCCCCGTTCCCGCCCGGCGAGCCGCCGCGCCACATCCGCGCCCGCCTCTTCCGCTACCGGTACACGAACTGGCGGGAGCTGCGGGAGACGGGGGCGTGCTGGGAGCGGACGTATGTGCGGGAGTACCTGCCGCCGACACGGCTCACGGGGTCGACTCAGAGGCCGTAGACGCGGGCGGCGGTGGTGTCGAAGACCTGCGCGCTCTCGTCGGCGCCCAGCTGCCCCGTCAGCTGCCGGGCCACGCCCGGCCGGCAGTTCGGCGGTGGCCCGGCCGATGCCACAGGCGCCGCCGGTCACCAAGGCGGTCAGCCCCTCGAAGTCGTTCACGCCGCGGCGACCTGGACGTCGTTGCCGCGGCCGATGGTGAAGGTGGAGCCGAGGCCCTCGTGGCCGTCGGGCGCGTCGGTGCGCGGGACGACGTAGGCCGCCGAGTAGTCGGGGTCAGGGTTCATCGCGTCGGAGCCGTCGAGTTCGCGGGGAGGTGGGGAAGCGGATGTCGTGGGTGTCGACCGCGATGACACGGGCGAGGGTCGGGGACGCCAGGCCGCATATTTATCAGACCATTTCTCGCTGCGGACATCCCACGGACGGTAAAATGGCGCATTCAGTGCGCAGTGGTCGGACCACTTGGTCGGGATCGCGCGCCCGGCGACAGGAGAGGTGACGTGAACGAGTCCCCGCCCGCAGGGCCGTCACCCGCCGCGAAGGGCACGGTGACGCAGCGGGCCATCGAGCGGATCAAGGCGATGATCGGCGAGGGCCTGCTGGAGCCCGGCCAGCGACTGCCGACCGAGCGCGACCTCGGGGTGCAACTGGGCATCTCGCGCAGCTCGGTGCGCGAGGCGGTCCGTGCGCTCACGGTCATGGGGGTGCTGGAGGCTCGGCACGGTTCGGGCATCTACGTGACACAGCTCCAGGCCGGCGATCTGCTGGAGACGTTCGGCGTGGTGGCCGACCTCTCGCGGGGCCCGCGTCTGCTGGAGCTGCTGGAGGTGCGGCGCGTCCTGGAGTCGACGGCCGCCGCCCTGGCCGCCGCCCGCATCACCCCCGAGCAACTACAAGCGGTGGGGAGCCACTTGGCGGCCATGAACGCCACGGACGACCCGGACGAGATCCTCGCCCACGACCTCGCCTTCCACCGTGAGATCGCGGCCGCCGCCGGCAACGACACGATGGCGGCGATCCTGCAGGGCCTGTCCTCACGCACCTTCCGCACCCGCGTCCGGCGGGGCTACCAGGAGGAGGGCGCCTACGCCCGCACCCGCCGGGAACACGCCGCGATCCACCGCGCCCTGGCCGCCCGCGACCCGGAGGCGGCACGGGCGGCGGCGGGCGCGCACGTGGGCGAGGCCGAGCGGTGGCTCCGCGCGCAGGCCGGGCCGTGAGGGCCTCTCGACGCGGCGCCGCCCGCGAGGCACAGTTCTCCGTACGTACTCGCGGGTAGCGTCCCGCCCGCCCGCACACCGAGGAGCGCCTGTGACCGAGTGGGTCGGCCGTACCGCCGTGGAGATCGCCGCCGCCGTTCGCGAGAAGCGGGCGGAGCCACGTGCGGTGGTGGCGGAGCATCTGGCCCGGATCGCGCGGCTGGACGGCCGGATCGGGGCGTTCCGGATGGTACGGGCGCGGGCGGCGCTCGCGGAGGCCGACGAGGTGGCGGCCCGCGGCGACCGTGACCGGCTGCCCCTGGCCGGAGTCCCGGTGGCGGTCAAGGACAACCTCGCGGTGCGGGGCGAGTCGACCCGCGTCGGCTCGGCCGCGACCCCGGACGTCCCCGCGGGCGCGGACCATGTCACCGTGGCCCGGCTGCGCGCGGCCGGCGCGGTGGTGGTGGGCCTGACCAACGTGCCGGAACTGTGCGTCTTCGGCACCACGGAGGGCGTGCACGGCACCGCCCGCAATCCGTGGGACACCTCGCGCACGGCGGGCGGTTCGTCCGGCGGCAGCGCGGCGGCGGTGGCCGCCGCGATGGTGCCGGTCGCGCTCGGCAACGACGGCATGGGTTCACTGCGCATACCGGCGGCCAACTGCGGCCTGGTCACGGTCAAGCCGGGGCACGGTGTGGTCCCGGCGGGGATCGGCGACGGCGACTGGTTCGGGATGTCGGAGAACGGTCCGCTGGCGACGACGGTCGAGGACGCCCGCCTGATGCTGTCGGTCCTCGCGGACACCGAGGTCGCGGCGCCGCGGGAGTCCGGGGCGTTCAGGATCGCGGTCTCCGTGCGCAGCCCGCTGGCGGGGGTGACGGTGAGCGGGCCGTACGTGGCCGCGGCGCGCGAGGCTGCCTCGGCGCTGACGCGGGCCGGGTATCAGGTGCGGCGCGCCGATCCACCGTATCCGCTGTCGCTCGGCGTCACCTCGCTCGCCCACTGGACGGCCGGTACGGCGGTCGACGCAGGGTCGCTGGACGCGCGCCTGCTGACCCGCCGTACCCGTGTGCACGCGGCGCTGGGGCGGCGGTTCCTGACCGGGGTGCGCGGCGGCACGGCGCGCGAGGAGCTGCGCCGGCGCCTGGAGCCGTTCTTCGCGGAGTACGACGTGCTGCTCACGCCGGCGCTGGCGCGGCGCGCTCCGAGGTCGGCGCCGTGGCACGAGCGGGGCTGGCTGCGCAATGTGCTGGCGAACACCAACTACTCGCCGCTGACGCCGCCGTGGAACCTGACCGGCTGGCCGGCGATGGCGGTCCCGCTGGGCACGCTGCCGTCGGGTGCTCCGACCGCCGTGCAACTGGTGGGACCGCCCGGGTCGGAGGCCCTGCTGCTGCGGGTGGCCGAGCGGTTGGAGGAGCTGCGGCCCTGGCGGCGGACGGCGCCGCTCGACTGAGGAGCGGCCGGGGCCGGCGGGGGGCTGCTGTGGCGGTATCCCGTGTCGCATGGGCGTGCCGTTCGCACGCCCATGCGCTCGGCTTCAGTCGACGCTGGGCAGGATGTGGGGCTCGTTGAGGTCTTCCTCGTAGCCCGCCAGTCGGATGGGGGCGGAGCGTGCCCACACGTCGAGGCTGCCGATCTCCCCGGGCCGGCGGCCCGCACGCTCGGTGCGTTCCTTGGGGCGTTGTTCGCGATCCGTCTTCTCCGGTGTCACCGCGCACTCCTTATGTGTCGGTCACCCTCGGGGCGTGCCGGTCGGTCTGCGGATCCGGCGCCTGACGCTCCCTCGGGTCTGGCTCAAGGGCAGTTCTGACGCGGTGGCGCCGGCAAACTCCTCAAGGAGCAGGCCGCTGTGAACCGGCTGTCCCATGACGGACGGTGGGTGTGGGGTGGCACTCCGTCCTGCTGTCCGTCGGCTACAGAGTAACCAGATGAGCGGGATACCGCTCGATCGGGCTGAAAATTTGGGGTAACCATGGCAAGTCACCCACATGTCCCCGCAGGTGATTCAACGCGTTCATCCCGGTAAGCACCCTTTGACCTTCACTCGTACGGCCTACACGGGCGCACAGGCGTCGGCTCACCGTTGAGCAGTTCAGGTCCCGTTGGCCGGGCCGCAAGGTCGCCATGCTCTGCCGGCGTACCGCTACGGCGCTCCCGCGGGAGGACCGACGCATGGAGCCGCGCAGCGTCGAGGAGCCGACGGACCTGCCCCACACGGGGTGGGGGTGGGGAACACGCCGGCTGCCGGGCCGCACGAAGCGCGGGGAGCCGGTGGGCGCGGCGGCGACATGCGCAGGGCCGGTGCACCCGGGGTCGATGTGCACGAGCACGCGTTGCAGACCGCCGCGCTGCTGCGCCGCAGCCGCCCCGCGGAGAAGGAACTCCAGGTGACCGGCCTGGTGCACCCCATCGGCCGGCTGTTGGCTCCGGCCGACGTAACGGGCCGGGCGTGGCGCGCCGCCGAGGCCGTACGGGCGCTGCTCGGTGAGCGGGTGGCGCGGCTGCCGCGGCGGCACCCTGGCACGGGCCGGCCGCCGACGACGACCTGGCAAGGCTGCGGCAGGCCGACGAGGACGACCGGGTCGCCGGCTTCGACGCGGGGGGCTGGAGGGCTGGCGGACCGTGCTGGAACCGGTGGCAGGCCCGCAACTCACGGCCGAGAGCCGTCGACTGACGGCCCCTCACCCAGGCACTCCCGTTTCGATTCAACAGGGCTCGCGGGGTCTGGCCTGATCCGGACGAAGGACGCTAGGGCCCGGCGGGCCGCGTCACCACTTGCCGGGCGCGTAGTCCTTGAGGAAGACGCCGTACAGGTCCTCGCCCGACTCGCCGCGCACGATGGGGTCGTAGACGCGGGCCGCGCCGTCGACCAGGTCGAGCGGGGCGTGGAAGCCCTCCTCGGCCAGGCGGAGCTTGTCGTAGTGCGGGCGCTCGTCGGTGATCCAGCCCGTGTCGACCGAGGTCATGAGGATGCCGTCGGACTGGAACATCTCCTGGGCGCTGGTCCGCGTGACCATGTTCATCGCGGCCTTGGCGGCGTTGGTGTTCGGGTGTCCTGCGCCCTTGTAGCCGCGGCCGAAGACGCCTTCCATCGCCGAGACGTTCACCACGTAGGCACGCTTGGCCGAGGCCTTGCGCGCGGCCTCGGCCATGGCCGGGCGGAGCTTGCTGATCAGGATGAACGGCGCCGTGTAGTTGCACAGCTGGGTCTCCAGCAGCTCCACCGGGGAGATCTGCTCGATGGTCTGCACCCAGGTGTTGGTGTCGACGACGTCGGGGACCAGACCGCCGGCGTCGATGGCGGTGCCGTCCAGGTGCCGGGCGATGCTGGCGTTGCCGGCGACCAGGGCGAGGTCGGCGACCTGCTGCGCGTCCAGGCCGCTGGTGCCCAGCGGCAGCGCGGCGATGCCGTCGACCGCCCCGGAGTTGAAGGCGCCGATGACGTGGTGGGCCGGCAGTTCGCCGGCCGGCAGGGCGGCGCTCTCGCCGTCGACCAGGGCGGCGTAGGCGGAGGGCAGCCGGCGTACGGTCTGCGTCGCGTTGTTGATCAGGATGTCGAGCGGGCCCTGCGCGGCGACCTGGTCGGCCAGCGCCACGGCCTGGGCCGGGTCGCGCAGGTCGATGCCGACGACCTCCAGGCGGTGGATCCAGTCCGCCGCGTCGTCCATCGCCTTGAAGCGGCGGATCGCGTCCTTGGGGAACCGGGTGGTGATCGTCGTGTGGGCGCCGTCGCGCAGCAGCCGCAGTGCGATGTACATGCCGATCTTGGCGCGGCCGCCGGTGAGCAGCGCGCGCTTGCCGGTGAGGTCGGTGCGGGCGTCGCGGCGGGCGCGGTTCTCGGCGGCGCAGTCCTGGCAGAGCTGGTGGTAGAAGTAGTCGACCTCGACGTAGCGCGCCTTGCAGGTGTAGCAGGAGCGCGGGCGCTGGAGTATCCCCGCGATCCGCGCCTCCTCGGTGACGGAGGACGAGGGCAGGACGCCTTCGGTCTCGTCGTCGATGCGCTGGGCGGAGCCGGTCGCGGTGGCCTCCGTGACCGCCTTGTCGTGAGCGGTCTTGGCGGCCCGCCGCTCCTGGCGGCGGCGCTGCTTGACCGAGCGGTAGATGCCGGCGGTGGCCCGGCGTACGGCGATCGCGTCGGGGTGGTCGACGTCGATCTTGTCGAGTTCCTCCAGCACGGCGAGGCAGAGCGCCAGCCGCTCGGGGTCGATGCCGGGCCCGTACACGACCTCGCCCATGGTCGCCGAGCCGTCCTCTGTCACCGTCATCGCGCTGCCGTTTCCCTGCTGCCCCGTGCGGCGCTCCGACCGCGCTCGCTTTCGAACCGGGAATTCTACGGAGCGCCGGGGCACACCTCCAAACCCGCGCGGGTCAAGAGCCGCAGGCCGTGATGAGCGTCTCCACCTCCGCGGTCAGCGCCCGCGCGAACCGGTCGAGGTCGGGGACCGCCTCGGCGTCCGCGACGAGGCCGAAGTGGACCCGGCCGCGGTACGTCGAGACGGCCACCGCCAGGGACTGGCCGCGGGCCAGCGGGGCGTAGGGGAAGACCTCGGTGACCGGGTTCCCGGCGAGTTTCAGGCCGAAGCTCGGCAGGGGGACGCTGGTGACGAGGATGTCGAACCAGAGCCGGGCGGCCTGGCTGACCAGGGGGCCGCCGAGGCGGTGTCCGAGGGCGGGGACGTGGTCGGCGAGCAGGGCGACGGCGCCCGCTCCGCGGCCGGGTCCGGCGTCCTTGTTGCGGTTCATAGCGGTCCGGACCGCCGCGAGCCGGCCGAGCGGGTCGGGGTCGTCGACGGGAAGCCGCATCAGATACCCGGAGAGCCGGTTGCCCTGCGGGTGGGCGGTGCGCGGGCGGCGCTTGGAGACGGGGATGAGGGCGCGCGGGGTCACGCCCGCGCTGCCGTCACCGCGCTCGTCGAGCCAGGTGCGCAGGGCTCCGGCGACGACCGCGATCAGTACGTCGTTGACGGTGCCGCCGACCACCTTGCGCACCCGGTGCACGTCGTCGAGGTCGACGACGACGCCGGCGGTGCGGCGGGTACCGGTGGGCCCGGCGGTGAGGGCGCCGGTGGAACGCATGCCGAGGGTGTGGACGGCGACGGAGGCCCCGATGTCGAGGGCGCGGCCCACGTCGGACACGGCGCCGGACAGGGCACCGCGCAGCAGGCCGGGCAGTGCGCGCACGTCGGGGAACCCGCCGCGGGCCGGTTGCGCCGGGCGGGGCCGGGGCGCGGGCAGGTCCATGGGGTCCAGGACGGCGGCGGCGAGGGTCAGTGCGCGCAGGCCGTCGGCGAGGGCGTGGTGGAACTTGAACAGGACGGCGAAGCCGTCGCCCTCCTCGGCCGGCAGGACGTGCGCCTCCCACGGGGGCCGGCCGCGCTCCAGCGGGCGTTCCATGAGGTGCCCGGCCGCCGCCTGGTAGTCGGCGGTGGGCGGGTGCAGACGGACGTGGTGCAGCGGGTCGAAGTCCGGGTCGGGCTCACGCACCGCGCCGCCGAAGGAGAGCGGCCCGGTGAACGGCGCCCACACGTCGCGGATGCGCATGCGCAGGCCGGGGACGGCGGCCGCCCGGCCGGCGAGCAGGTCGGCGGCGTGGGCGGCGGCGGCCGGCGAGGGCGCGGCGAAGACACCCAGCGCGCCGAGATGCATCGGGTTCTCGGGGGACTCGATGTTCCAGAACGCCAGGTCGAGGGGTGCGAGCGGATCAGCAGTCACGGGCTTGCCTCGCGTCGACGGAGAGTGAGCCAGTAGTCAACCCCCTCCGCACGATTACGGTCAAGTACGATCAGGCTACGCACAGTTAACAACGGATTAAGTATCGACCGAAAAGAGTATTCCGCTTGAAAGCGGTATCGACCGGGACACTCCACTCACCCGTCCGTTCCGCTCACCCCGCCCGTTCCGCTCACTCCGCTCACTCCGCTCACTCCGCTCACGAGACTCGCTGCCCCTTGCCCAGGGCGATGACGCCCGCCTTCGACACCGAGTACAGCTCCGCGTCCCGCTCCGGGTTCACGCCGATCGTCGCACCCGGCGGCACCTCGACGTTCTTGTCCAGGATCGCCCCGCGCACCACCGCACCCCGCCCGATGTGGACGTTGTCGTGCAGGATCGAGCCCTGCACGACCGCCCCCGGATCGACCAGGACACCCGGCGACAGCACCGACCGGGTGACCTGGCCCCGGATGAGACAGCCCGCGCTGATGATCGACTCACTGGTGATACCGCCCGCGTTGAAACGGGCCGGGGAGAGCTGGCCCGAGTGGGTGTAGACGGGCCAGCTCCGGTTGTACAGGTTGAAGGCGGGCCGCTCGGCGATCAGGTCCATGTGGGCGTCGTAGTACGCGTCGAGCGTGCCCACATCCCGCCAGTAGCCCTGGTCCCGGGTGGTCTCGCCGGGCACGTGGTTCTCGCTGAAGTCGTACAGCTGGGCCTCACCGCGGTCGGTGAGCTGGGGCAGGATCGAGCCGCCCATGTCGTGCACGGACCGCTCGTCCTCGGCGTCGCGCTGGAGCGCCTCGATGAGGGCCTTGGTGGTGAAGATGTAGTTGCCCATGGAGGCGAACACGCACTCCGGGTCGTCCGCGAGGCCCGGCGGCTCGGCCGGCTTCTCCAGGAACCGCTCCACCGTCTGCCCGTCCGATCCCGGCGTGATCACACCGAAGGACGCGGACTCGCCGCGCGGCACCCGGATGCCGGCCACCGTCACGCCCGCGCCGCTGTCGATGTGCTGGGCGAGCATCTGGCGCGGGTCCATGCGGTACACGTGGTCGGCGCCGAACACCGCCACGTACTCGGGCCGCTCGTCGTAGATGAGGTTGAGCGACTGGAGGATGGCGTCGGCGCTGCCCAGGTACCAGCGCGGGCCGAGGCGCTGCTGGGCCGGGACCGGGGTGACGTAGTTGCCGAGCAGGCTCGACATCCGCCAGGTCGTGGTGATGTGCCGGTCCAGCGAGTGCGACTTGTACTGCGTCAGGACGCAGATGCGCAGGATGTCGGCGTTGACGAGGTTGGACAGCACGAAGTCGACGAGACGGTACGTCCCGCCGAAGGTGACCGCGGGCTTGGCGCGGTCCGCGGTGAGGGGCATCAGGCGTTTGCCCTCGCCACCCGCCAGCACGATTCCGAGGACCGAAGGTCCACCACGACGCATGGCCGCTCCCCTCACCCAGATCTGTGATCCATTGCTGCCCCCGCCGGGGGCGCACTACGCCTGTTTGAGGGTGTCCTCGTACAGTCGGACGGTTCGCCGGGCGACCGCGTCCCAGCCGAACTCCTCCACCGCGCGCACCCGGCCGGCCTCGCCCATGCGGCGCGCGGTACCAGGATCGCCCAGCACCGTGTCGAGGGCGCGTGCGAGACCGGCCTCGAAGGCGCGGGCCCCCTCGTCGCCCTCTTCCACGGGGACCAGCAGACCGGTCGCGCCGTCCTCGACGACCTCCGGGATACCACCGACCCGGGAGGCCACGACGGGCGTGCCGCAGGCCATCGCCTCCAGATTGACGATGCCGAGGGGCTCGTACACCGAGGGGCAGGCGAAGACGGCCGCGTGGGTGAGGAGCTGGATGACCTCCGGACGCGGAAGCATCCGGGGGATCCAGTGCACGCCGTCCCGGGCCCGGCTCAGCTCCGCGAACAGCTCACGGAACTCGCGGTCGATCTCGGGGGTGTCGGGCGCGCCCGCGCACAGCACGACCTGAGCCGCCGGATCGATGTCCCGGACGGCGCGCAGCAGGTGCGGGACGCCCTTCTGGCGGGTGATGCGGCCGACGAACAGCACGTACGGACGGGCCGGGTCGACGCCGATCCGGTTGAGGACGTCGGTGCGGTGGTCGGGCCGGTACAGGGCGGTGTCGATGCCGTTGTGCACGACGTGGACCCGGTCGGCGGCCAGCTTCGGATAGCAGGCGAGGATGTCCTCACGCATCGCGCCGGACACGGCGATCACCGCGTCGGCGGCCTCCACGGCGGTCCGCTCGGTCCAGCTGGACAGGCGGTACCCGCCGCCGAGCTGCTCGGCCTTCCACGGGCGCAGGGGCTCCAGCGAGTGGGCGGTCACCACGTGCGGGACGCCGTACAGCTCCTTGGCGAGATGACCGGCGAGGTTGGCGTACCAGGTGTGGGAGTGGACCAGTTCGCGTCCCTCCAGCGCGGCGGCCATGGCCAGGTCCACGGAGAACGTGCGCAGCGCGTCGTTGGCGCCGTCCAGGGCGGACCAGGAGCGGTGGCGCCGGACGCCCTCCGCGCGGCCCTCGCCCCAGCAGTGCACGTCCAGATCGACCAGCTCGCGCAACTCACGGGCCAGGAACTCGACGTGGACGCCCGCCCCGCCGTACACGTCCGGGGGGTACTCCCGGGTCAGCAGTCCCACTCGCACCCGGCAACCCCCTGGGTTCGTACGTGAAGGCCGGTCCCCTTCATGGTCACCCAGACGGGCCGCGTGGGGAAGAGCGCGGGGGTCGTACGAAGCAACAGTCACCGCAGACCCCGCCGCCGGGCACCCGGTAGTAGAGGCAGCAACTGCGGCGGCGGAAGGCCGTGCCGGTGAGGGTTCCGGTGCCGGCGAGGAGGGGGTGGGCGAGGAGTTGGGCGGTCAGGACACGGGAGCGGGCCGCGGCGTCGGGGCGGTCGTGAGCACGCGCCCACGCGTCGAGCTGACGGGCGGCGCCGGCCAGGGCCGAGGCCGCGTTGCCGCGCAGCAGACCGGGGGCGAGGCGGTGGCGGGCGCTCAGGGCCGCCGCCAGCGGTTCCAGGTGGCCGTGCAGGACGGTGGCCGCCAGGGTCTCCGCGTCCGCCGGGCCGCAGGCGCGGACCTCCGTGAGCCACAGGTCGTCCGGGGCGCTGCCCTCGGGGTCCCAGCGCAGCAGCCCGGGCCCCAGGTCGGGTTGGCGGTCGTAGAGGACGGCGCAGCCCAGGGCGACCGACCACAGCCTGGCCGCGAGGCCCTGCTGGGCCACGGAGGCGGCGACGCGCGGCTCAGGGGCGCGCAGGGCGCGCAGGACCTTGGCGATCCGGAGTCCCAGCGGGTCGCTGTGCGCGGCGGCCGGCGCGGCGGCGTAGGCGCGGGCGAGCGTCGGCAGGGGCCGGGCCGGTTCCCGTCCACCGCCGGTGGGCGCTGTCGTGCTCAGGGCGAAGAAGCCGCCGAGGGGGCGCAGGGCCGCCAGTTGGGGGTCGAGGTCCACGAAGTGCAGTAATACCAAGGCGGGTAGGGGTCGTGCTCAGGGGGATCCCCGGCTCATCACCCACCCTGGGGAGGACGGGGGGCGCTTCGTACTCCATCGGTAGTAGGACCCATTGGGTGCTCAGGGACGACGACGGGAACAGATCCACAAGGCATCGTGTTGGGTATGAGAGCCGACCGTTCGCCGCGCCGGGCCCCGGGGCCCCGCCTCACGCAGAGGAGCAGCTCATGAGCGCCCTCGCGTTGTCCGTGGTCCTGTCGCTCGTCTCCGCCGTGGCGTACGCGGCCGGGGCGATCGTGCAGGAACAGGTCGCGGTGTCCTCCCCCGACGAGCACTACGCCCCGCTGCGGCGGCCCGGCTGGTGGGCGGCGGTCGGACTGAACGGACTCGGCGGCCTGCTGCACGTCGTGGCGCTCGCCTACGGTCCTCTGAGCCTGGTCCAGCCGCTGGGCGCGCTGACCATCGTGTTCGCACTGCCGATGGCGGCGATGTTCGTGAGCCGCAGGGCCGGGGCGACGGCCTGGCGGGGTGCCATCATGGCGACCATCGGTCTGGCCGGTCTGCTCTCCCTGGTCGGCGCGGCCGACGCGCAGTCGCTGAGCACCCCGCAGCGGGTGGGCGCGGCCGCGGTCACCGGCGGCGCGGTGGTGGCGCTGATGGTCGCCGGCCGGGCCGCGCACCGGCACCCGGCGGTGCGCAGCATGCTGCTGGCGACCGGCTCCGGTATAGCGTTCGGCATGTCGTCGGTGTTCACCAAGACCGTCGCGGTCGACTGGACCGGCGGTGTCTCGGCGGCCGACGTGCCCTCCCTCGCGGTGATCGGCGTCCTGGCCACGGCCGGAATGCTGCTGTCGCAGGCCTCCTACCGCGGCGCGGGCCTCGCGGCCCCGCTGGCCACGCTGACCGTGGTGAACCCCGTGGTCGCGGCCGCCGTCGGCATCACGATGTTCGGCGAGACCTTCCGCTACGGCACCACGGGCACCGCGCTCGCCCTGAGCTGCGGGGTGGTGGCGGCCGGTGGCCTGATCCTGCTGACGACCGAGCGGCTGGCGAGCGCCCAGCCGGAGACGACCGGCGCGCGGCCCGAGGAGACGCGTACGGTCCCCACCGGCGTCGCGGCGCCCGTGGCCGACCTCGTCGCCGTGTTTCCGGAGCCTGCGGGCGACCCCTTCGCGCAGCGGCTGTTCATCGCCTCCCCTGACCGGCCCGTCGGACCGGCGGCCGTGGAAGCCGCCCCGGCGGTGACCGCGACCGTGCCGGAGGAGATGCCGGTGCCCGCCCCGGCGGCGCGCAAGGAGGAGGCGCGGGAGCCGCTGATGCCGGCCCCCGCGCCCGCCCCGCCGCCGCTGTACGGGCCGTTCCACGGCGGGCCGTACATCCCGATGCCGGCGGTCGACCGGCGCCGGGTCCGCATCAGATCCTGACGCCGCCGGCCCGCAGATAGGCCAGAGGGTCGATGTCCGAGCCGAACCCGGGCCCCGTCCGCACCTCGAAGTGCAGATGCGGGCCCGTGCTGTTGCCGGTGGACCCCGAGCGGCCGATGCGCTGGCCGGCGCCCACGGCCTGGCCGTCCCGCACGGAGATCGCGGACAGGTGCGCGTACTGCGAGTAGCGGCCGTCGGAGTGCCGCACGACCACCTCGTAGCCGAAGGAACCGCCCCAGCCCGCGCTGACCACCGTGCCCGGGGCGACGGACTTCACGGACGTGCCGGTGGGCACGGGGAAGTCGACGCCGGTGTGGTAGCCCTTCGACCAGGAGGAACCCGTCGCGTGGTACGGCGTGCCGAGACCGGCGTCGACCGGGGCGGCGAAGGAACGGCCGGCGGACTTCTTCTCCGAAGCCTTCTTCTCCGACGGGTTGTTCTGGGTGGCCTTCTTCTCGGTCGTCTTCTTCTCGGTCGTCTTCTTCTGCGCGGGTTCCTTGCGCTCCGTGGTCGTGCCCGGGGTTCTGGTGGCCGGGGCCTTGGCGGCGGCCTGGCCGCGCAGGTTCAGCCGCTGGCCGGGCACGATGAGGTCGGGGTCGGTCCCGATCGTCGTCCGGTTCGCCGTGTACAGCCGCTGCCAGCCGCCCCGTACGTCCTTCTCGTCGGCGATGCCGGAGAGGGTGTCGCCCCGCACGACCGTGTACATCTCGGCGGTGCCGGCCCGCGACTGGGGCGTGCTCTGCGGCTGGACGTCCTTGAGGGTGGTGGCCGGCTTGGTGCCGGCGGACTTCGCGGACGTGGCGGCCGGTTCGATGTCGGGGGCGTCGCCGCCGGCGGTCAGTCCCGCCCGCACCGAGCAGGCGGGCCAGGCACCCGGCCCCTGACCGTCCAGCACCTTCTCCGCGACGGCGATCTGCTGGTCCTTGGTGGCCAGATCAGCGCGCGGCGCGTAGCGGGTGCCCCCGTACTCCTCCCAGGTGGACTGGGTGAACTGGAGGCCGCCGTAGTAGCCGTTGCCGGTGTTGATGTTCCAGTCGTTGGTCGACTCGCATGCGGCGACCTTGTCCCAGGTGTCCACGTCCGCCGCCTGGGCGGCTCCGGCGCCGATGAGCGGGATCGCCATGCCGGCGCCGCCCGCCGTCACGGTGAGCGAGGCCCGGTTGATCCTGTTCGGCTGATACCGGCGGTGCCGGCCGCGTACGGCCATGGAGATCCCCCTCGACATGCGTCAGGAGGGGCAAAAGTACGGTCCGCTCACTGGCCGTGACAAGGCGAGTATCAGCCGCACTGGCTCAACTCGGCCGGACGACGGGTCTGTTGCGTGACACCTGAGTCGGGCGGGGCCCTGTGTCCGTATCCGGGTGGGCGACTTCGCGTGTCCAGCGCGTGCGGTGGGCGGGGCGACGGAGCAGGATGTGCACGGGACGGGACCGGCGCCGGCGCGCAGGCGTCACGCACGGATCACCGGGCCGACAGCTACGGATTCTTGAGGAGCCAACCGGATGACAAACTCAGCCCAGATCGGCGTCACGGGACTCGCGGTCATGGGCCGCAACCTCGCCCGCAACTTCGCCCGCAACGGCTATACGGTCGCGCTGCACAACCGGACGGCGGCGCGCACGCACGCCCTCGTGGAGGAGTTCGGCGGCGAGGGCGAGTTCATCGCGGCCGAGACCGCCAAGGAGTTCGTGGCGGCGCTGGAGCGCCCCCGCCGCCTGGTCGTCATGGTCAAGGCCGGCGAGCCGACCGACGCGGTGATCCAGGAGTTCGCGCCGCTGCTGGAGCCCGGCGACATGATCATCGACGGTGGCAACGCGCACTTCGCGGACACCCGGCGCCGCGAACGCGAGCTGCGGGAGCGCGGCATCCACTTCGTCGGCACGGGCATCTCCGGCGGCGAGGAGGGTGCGCTGCTCGGCCCGAGCATCATGCCGGGCGGCTCCCCTCAGTCGTACGAGTCGCTGGGCCCCATGCTGGAGAAGATCTCCGCGAAGGCGGCCGACGGGGCGCCCTGTGTGACGCACGTCGGCGCGGACGGGGCCGGGCACTTCGTGAAGATGGTGCACAACGGCATCGAGTACGCCGACATGCAGCTGATCGGCGAGGCGTACCAGTTGCTGCGCGATGTCGGAGGATACTCCCCGGCCGAGATCGCCGACATCTTCCGCACCTGGAACACCGGCCGGCTGGACTCGTACCTGATCGAGATCACGGCCGAGGTGCTCTCGCACGTGGACGCGGCGACGGGCGGGCCGTTCGTGGACGTGGTCGTGGACCAGGCCGAGCAGAAGGGCACCGGACGCTGGACGGTGCAGATCGCACTGGACCTCGGGGTGCCGGTGTCGGGCATCGCGGAGGCCGTCTTCGCCCGGTCGCTGTCCGGCCACGCGGCGCTGCGGAAGGCCTCGCTCGGCCTGTCCGGGCCGAAGCCGGCCGCGCTGGGCCGGGCGGAGGCGCAGGCCTTCGCGGACCGGGTGGAGCAGGCGCTGTACGCCTCGAAGATCGTGTCGTACACGCAGGGCTTCCACGAGATCGCCGCGGGCGGCGCCGAGTACGGCTGGGACATCGACCTCGGCGCCGTCTCGGCGATCTGGCGGGGCGGCTGCATCATCCGGGCGGCCTTCCTCGACCGGATCCGCGCGGCCTACGACGCCCGCCCCGACCTGCCGAGCCTGCTGTCCGACGAGACGTTCGCCGCCGAGATCGGGGCGGCGCAGGACGCGTGGCGCGAGGTGCTGGTCGCCGCGACCCTCCAGGGCGTGGCCACGCCGGGGTTCGCGGCGGCGCTCGCCTACTACGACGCGCTGCGCGCCGAGCGGCTGCCCGCGGCGCTGACGCAGGGACAGCGGGACTTCTTCGGGGCCCACACCTACCGGCGGGTGGACCGGGACGGATCGTTCCACACGCTGTGGGGCGGGGACCGGTCGGAGGTCTCGGCGTAGGTCTCGACGCAGCGGTGTGAGTGCTCGGTGCGGCGGGCGGCCCCCTGCCGGAGGTGTCCGGTGCGGCGGACGGCCCCCCTGCCGGGAGGTGTTCGGTGCGGTGGGCGGTGCCCTGCTGGGTGCCGCCCACCGCCGCGTGCGCCCGCGGGTCAGCTCAGGGGTGGGCCCGGCTCCGGGTTCGGGACCGGTTCGGGTCCCGGCGGGATCGGGGACGGGTCCGGGCTCGGGGACGGTGGGCCCGGA
>NZ_JARGEF010000094.1:0-28085 GCF_033794725.1 Streptomyces sp. ID05-39B
CGCGCCTACTACGACAAGCAACGCGCCCGCGGCAAAACCCACACCCAGGCCCTCCTCCGCCTCGCCCGCCAACGCATCAACGTCCTGTTCGCCATGCTCCGAGACGGCACCTTCTACGAACCCCGCACGCCCGCGGACGTCGAGCTCGCCGCATGAGCCCAGCAAGACCGAATGACCCCACCCCCGACAGGGGTGCCTTGACGAAGGACATAGAGGCACCCCTCCGGCTGCTGCGATCGCCGTAGACGCAAGTGCCTGCGAACGGCAGCGAGGAAGTACCAGACACGTACGAGCACGATGGCGGCTCTGATTGCCCGCTCGAACGCAGGACGGCCCCGCCTACGTCACCTTTCACCCGTTGATGCCACAGGCACCGGCGCGTCGAGGACTGACGCCACATGACCCGCCGGTGCGAGGCCGACCTGCTGGGCAGTGGGCACGCGGTGGTGCGGGTTCACACCCGGCTGATGGCCGGCGCACGACGCTCAGCCCGGGAGCGCGGGAAGTCCGACCCGATCGATGCCGAGGCGGTGGCCCGGGTCGCTCCGCGCGAGCCCGACCGGCCCAAGGCATGCCTGGACGGCCCGAGTCGGCATATCAAGCTGTTGGACCAACGGGGCCCGGTGGCCCAGCGCACCGCAATCGGCAACAAGCTACGCCGGTTCCTGCACGAACTCGACCCGGAGCCGACCGTCGCCTCACGCGGCCTGCGCCGCCTGCGCATCCTGGGCCACCTGGGCCACCTGGCCCAAGCCTTGATGCAGCATCACGAAACGCTCACGGCCGTCCTGCCGAACTGGTCGCGGACTGCCGCCGTCTCTCACCTTTGGAGCTGCAGCCGTCGTGGAGCGCATCCGCGTGTACGCGCATGGCCCCAAATAGTTCCAGAACCTCGGTGACCTTGCGCCGGGTCGATACTGTCCAGGCCGCCTCCACTTCGCCGTAGTGACGATTCGTCACGAAGAGCGACGGCCAGCACCTCGTTCTTGCCCGACCCGGCGCTGAGGAACAGCACCTCGACGACAACCACATTGACGATGACGAACGCCCACATCGCCCAACGCGCTGCATCCCCCGCAAGTACGGAGCCAAGGACGACTGTTCGCTGCCGTCGCCCTCCAAGTGCACCGGTGTTACACACCTGGGCGCTGCCGGGGCGCCTTCGGCTGCGCGCGGAGATCGCGCCTGGTGGAGCAATCGCGGCGGAGCTGCACCCGGCGATTCCACAACGGTTACAGTGATGCCGACCCTGTCCACCGCGCCGGAGCCGACCTTGCCGAACCTGTCCCACCTCGAGGAGATCTTCTCCGACGAGGGTGACGGTGCCGCCGGTCCTGTGCGGTCGCCCGGCTGGCAAAGCGACGTATCGCCGCAGGGACTCACGGTGACATTGATCGCCGACTACACGTTCCCCGTCCGGGCGTGGTTGCCGTCGGCGGCGATCGTGGCACTGCTCGGAGAGTTCAACGTGACCGCGGGCGCCGCCCGTACGACGATCAGCAGGCTGATGCGCCGAGGGGTGCTGGAGAGCAGCAGACAAGGGCGGTACAGCTCCTACCGGCTGACAACGCAGGCCGCCGTCGATCTGTGGAGTGGCGCCAGTTCGATCGCCACGTTCACCACCCAACCCGACTCATGGGATGGTCGGTGGACACTGATCGCCTTCTCCGTCCCGGAACAGGAGAGCACGCGGCGGCGCGCACTGCGCACCGCGCTGCGGTGGCGCGGATTCGCGCCGCTGTACGACGCGCTCTGGGTGTCGCCGCACCCCCTGACCCCCAAGGGGCGGATCGAGGTGGCCGATCTGGCGCGGGGAGCGGTGACCGTGTTCCGCGCGCGGCAGGAGGAACTGGATACGGAGGCCGACCGCAACCCGGTCGAGGCGTGGGACCTGCCCGGCATCGCCGAGCATTACCGGGCTTTCATCGACCGTTGGAGCGGCCTGCTTCCGCACATCAGCACCGACCGTGTCACCGGTGCCGACGCGGTGCGCGCACGGACCGAGGTCATGCACGCCTACCGGCACTTCCCCATTCTGGACCCGCTGCTCCCCATCGGTCTGCTGCCGCCCGACTGGCCCCGGTCGCGGGCGCGGGAAGTCTGCGTCGCGGTGTACGACGGACTGCTCCAGCCGGCCCAGGACCATGTCCGCTCCGTAGTGACCCGATTCGCGCAGGGGCCGCACCCCGACATCAGGGCCCATACGATCGCCGGCATGAGTGCGGGTGTCGGCCACAGCTGACAACAGGCCGCCGCGAGTGTGATCGGGCGAGATTCGAAGACGTCACACGGTGCCTCCAGCGCCTGCGATCTGTCGAATCAGCGTCGAAGACAACAGAGTTGGGCGCCAATGATTGACAGATCGGCGCCCGATCGGGAATGTACCTGTTGCAGGACAGGTGGGAACGCTCCCAGTGGTGCGGCACACGACGAGTGGAAGGAGAGGCACCCCTGCGCCGCTTCCGCAGAATCAACGCCTCCCCATCAGACAGGCGGGCAGGTGGGCGCGGAAGACCGCTCCCACAATGAGTCACGGTTCGGCCGGTGTTCAGCGGCTCGCCGCGTCTCTGCAGACAAGGCCACACCACGCCGATGACCACCGCGGGCAGGACCGGAACGTCCTCCACCGTGCGCGATTCGCCGACTTGACCGCCCCCACGACCACTCCCCCCACCACCTGGGTCAGCCCCACCGCCGCGGCATCAGCGACGACTCTTCCCGGCGCCTGACCGAGCAGCGCTCCGCACCCCCACACCAGGAGTCTTCATGACCATGCAATGGCGTAGCTTCCTGATCCTGAGCGCGGTCGGAGCCGCTGGCGTAGGCATCTCCCTGCTCGGCACGGGCCAGGCAGGTGCCACCGCGCGGGCGGGAGCCCCGACCCAGCGGTTCGCGGTCGGCGTGCGCCAGTACGCCTGGAGCCGCGGCAGCCGCCGGTGGACCACCTACGTCTACTACCTCGCCACCGGCGCCCCCGGTGACTCCCCGGTCACCAACGCCCCCGTCGCCCAAGGCATCTTCCCGGTCTGCGGGTTCATTCACGGCTTGAGCAGCAGCCCGCAGAATTCCCTGGCGATCATCCGCCCCCTGGCCGAGGCCGGCTTCATCGTCCCCGCCCCCCACTTCGCCAACCTCAGTGGCCAGGACGTCTACAACGGCAACCAGTCCAAGGACGTCTCCGAGGTCATCACCCGGACCCTCGCCCTCAGCACGGCGAGTGACCCGCTGGCCGGCCACATCAACACAGCGGTCGGAGTCGGTGTCTCCGGCCACTCGATGGGCGGCATGACCACCCACGGCCTGCTCACGGCCTGGCCGGACGCACGGATCACCCGCGCGATCCCCATGTCCTGTGTGGACATGGGCAACCCGAGCCCGTCGGTCCGCGCCAAGGTTCTGTTCACGCACGGCGACCGGGACGGAACGTGCCCGATCTCCTCCGCCCGCCAGGCGTACCGGGAACTGCCCGCCGGAAAGGCGTTCCTGACCTTCCGCGGCGCCGGGCACAGCAACTACTTCGGCGACTCCCGCACCGTCAACACCTCCGTGGACTGGATGCGGTGGAGGCTCTACGGCGACACCGGGGCCCGCGGCCGCCTTCGCGCCGACGCCACCTCCTCCACCACCTGGGAATCCGTCCTGAGCTGAGGAGCAACCACACGGCCCGGGTGCGCGCGTCCGCCGCGATCGCCGCGCATCCGGGCCGTGGAGGGTGCGTGGCCACCCAAGGACGCCCGCGAGGTCAGCCGCCGCGCAATCTGCTGTGCACGTTTCCAGGCCGGACACCACCACCCGAACAGCGGGCGGCCGCTCCCACTCCTACAGATAGATCCACTTGGGGGCCCAACACCCTCAAGGACGCAAGAGAGGAAAGCACATGGTTTCACTAGCAGGGAAGATCAGAGTCACTTTCCTTGCCGTCCTGTTGACAGTTGCCGCATCTGTGTACGGCGCGGCGCATCAGGCCTCGGCCGAGACCGTGGCACAGTCAAGCGCTTCTCAGATCGTGGCCGACATGGGCGCCGGATGGAATCTGGGGAACCAACTCGAAGCCACCACCAACGGATACCCCAGCGAAACAGCGTGGGGCCAGCCGACGGTGACGCAGGCCCTCATCGACAAAGTGAGGGCGGCGGGGTTCAAGACGATCCGGATTCCGGTCTCCTACCTGGGAGCCATAGGGCCCGGCCCGACTTACACGATCAACGCAGCCTGGCTGAACAGAGTCCAAGAAGTCGTCAACTACGCCTACAACAGAGGCCTGCATGTGCTGATCAACATGCACGGCGACGGGTACAAGAGCGTCAACGGCTCCTGGCTGATCTGCGATTCCCCCTCCCAGACGACGATCAAGGCCAAGTACGAGAAGGCTTGGCAGCAGATCGCGAACAGGTTCAAGAACTACGACCAGCGCCTGATCCTGGAGTCCATGAACGAGGAGTTCGACGGGCAGTACGGCCGCCCGACCCAACCGTGCTACTCGAACATCAACAGCTACAACCAGATCTTCGTGGACACGGTGCGGAAGACGGGCGGCAACAACAGTTCGAGGTGGCTGCTCGTGGCCGGCTGGAACACGAACATCGATTACACCGCGGGGAACTACGGCTTCGCCCTTCCGTCCGACCAGTACCGCTCCTCCTCCATTCCCGCAAGTGAGCGGCGGATCATGATCTCCGTTCATCACTACAGCCCGTGGGACTTCGCCGGAGAGGAGAGCGGCACCATCACGCAGTGGGGCCGGGCAGCGACCAACCCGTCGAGGACCTCGACCTGGGGCCAGGAGGACTATCTGGACGCGCAGTTCAAGACGATGCGCGACGTGTTCGTCACGAAGGGGTATCCGGTGGTGGTGGGCGAATACGGCGCCATCGACAAGTCATCCTTCGATTCGTCGAACAACAGGTATCGCGCGGACTTCGCACGGGCCGTCGCGGCCACCGCCAAGAAGTACGGCGCGGCCTCCATCTACTGGGACAACGGTGCAACCGATCGGTACGGGTTCGGGCTGTTCAACCGGCGCTCCCTCACGGTCACCCAGCAGGGCATCATCAACGCCATCATGACCGGCGTCAGCAGTAGCGTTGCCGGCGCCGGCCTTCCGTCCGGCACATAGCAGCACCCGAGTCCCGGCGACGGGTACGTACCTCGTGGGCGCGCGGTTGGGGCCCGGTGGCGATGCCACACGGTGTGCGATCTCATCAACTGCGCGCCCACCAGCCGGAGAAGCTCGCTGCTCCGCATCGGGGAGCACGTGTGACAACCGGAGGACAGCGATGTCCTCACCTGTAGCGACCGGCGACGAGGTGTCTGCCGGACTTGACCGGCGCGCCGAACTCCGTTCCTGCGATCTCGCAGGGCCCGGTTCAAGCCCCAGGACACCGGCCTGCCCTCGTACGATCGGCGGCGGGTACCCCAGGGCCCCGGCGAGTGCCTGGCTCGCCTCACTTGGGGCGGTTGGCGTTGAGGATGAGGTCTGGAAGCAGGTGAACACGGCACCTGTGGATCATGGGGTTCTCCGCGCTTCAAGGTCCACGAAGGTGCCGTGTCCGTTCCCTCATCATTCTCTGACGCCACTCCCGCATCTCCGGCGCCCCTCACGGAAGTTCTCGGCTCGCCCGCTGTACGAGATCAAGTTCGGACTTGGTCGCCCAGTTCGAGTCGGTCACCGATCCGCGTGGGGTGAGTTGGGGTGCGCTACAGGCTCTCCTCACTGTTGGCCCTGGTGGTCTGCGCGATGACGCCAGCGGGCCAGGTCTGCATCACGGCAGCGGCGGAGTGATGCCGACGTGCCACCCCAAGGAACTGGCCGCCTTCGGCCTGCCCTACCACCCGCTGCGGGGCCGCTACCGAGTTCCGAGCGAGAAGGTCCTGCGTTGCATCCTGGGGCGTCCGGATCCGGGCGAAATAAGCGCGGCTGGCTACGACCACCTGCGGCCGGGTCCGCGCCTTCCCGCCTGCCGGAGCCGCTCATGCCCGACGGCGGAACCGAGCGCGAGCAGTGCCGGGGTCACCGGGCCGCCACCCGTGCCGAACCGGTGCGTCCCCGGCGCCGGGCGATCGCGGTGGACGACAAGTGCCAGCGCGGCGCACGCCGACCGGACGGCAGCCGGGTCTTCGTGCTGTCCGCCGTCCGCAACGGCGACGGCATCACCTTCGCCTCCCGCAAGATCCCGAAGGCCAACGAAATTCCCGAGTTTGCGCCCCTTGCACGATCAGGTCGACGACGCCCCGATCTCGCCGGGACGGTTGTCACCGCCGATGCCCTGCCCGCCCAACGCGACCACGCCACCTACTTGCACGAACGTGGCGCCCACTACCTGCTGACCGTCAAGAACAACCAGCGCGGCCAGGCCCGTCAGCTCCACGCTCTGCTTAAAAGAAGATCCCCGTGACTCACCGCGACGACGACGGGGGCCACGGCCGCCACGAACGACGTCTCGTGCAGGTCGTCACCATCGACGGCCTGATCTTCCCGCACGCCGCCCCACTCCCGCGCATCCAGTGCCGCCGCCGTCTCTAGCGAGCGAAGAAGTGATCCAGCGAGACCTTCTACGCCATCACCGGCATAGCCGCCGAGCACGCAAGTGCCGCCGAGACCGCCACCTGGACTCGCGGGCACCGGACCGCGCCTGCCGTGGTCGCCGCCGGACGCCGAGCCCACACCGGACGTCCACACGTCCTCACCCTCTACGGCATCACCTGATCAAACCGGACGACCCGAGCAACGACAGGGCCCTGTCGCTATTCCGGAGCCGGCCCCACCAGTATTCACCGACTGGATTCTTGTATATAGGAAATCGATTTCCCTGATTGCGATCTACGGGCCAGATTAGGTGGGACCGCAAGCGGGAGGACGTCTCCGTGACATCTACAGCCGCGTCGGCACCCTTCGTCCCCTTCTCCGGAGCGTTCGCCATCGGCGTCCTTTCGCAAGCGGGCGAGACCAGGTTCCCGGGCCTCGTGGCCCTGGACGGCCGAGCGCTCGACCTGCGTACGGCGCTGGACGAACCCGCGTTGACCACGCTCGCGGTCCTGGAGCGCTGGGACGAGGAGCGGAGTACACCACCGAGCTCGAGAAGCTGGACGAGGACACCTGGCACCCGCACATCTACGACCTGGCGAAGCCCGAGAACGCCGACCAGTGGGGCACGTCCAACCCGATGAACGGATGGTCGCCAAGGAAATGCTCAACGACGTCGACCGCGGCGTCTTCGTCGCTCCGCCGGTCTGACCCCCTGACACCGGGGGCCCGGCGCACTCCCCCGCCTGCCATGCCACCGAGCCCCCGGCCTGCGTCACCCCACCCAACTCCCAAGGACTGCCATGCGCTTCGCCACGTACGAACAGCACGGTCGCAGCCGCGTCGCCACCGTGAAGGACGACGGACAGGCAAGGTCATGACCGACACCCCGGACACGAACCCCGCTCCTCCTCCCACAGCGGACCCGGCGGAACTCGAGGAGTTGCTTCCCGGGATCCACGCCTGGGTGCAGCCGGACGGGACCTGGTGGGTCAACAACGCCGGCGCGGTGGCCGGCGACGACGGGGTTCTGGTGATCGACACCTGTGCCACGGCGGCTCGCACTCGCCGGTTTCTCGACGCCGTGGACACGGCCACCGGCGGGGCGCCCGTCCGGCTGGCGGTGAACACCCATCAGCACGGTGACCACACCTACGGCAACAGCCTCCTCCCCTCCACGACAGTGATCGTCGGGCACAGCCGGATGCGGGAAGGGCTTCAGGCCGACCCGGTCATCGACGGCTGCCCACCGCTGTGGAACCCGGTCCCGGACTGGGGACCGGTGACCCGCAGGCTTCCCGACATCTCGGCCGGCTCCGCACTCACCCTGCACGTCGCGGGTCGGCGGATCGAGCTGCTGCACCCCGGCCGCCCGGCGCACACCACCGGAGATCTGATCGCCTGGCTGCCCGAAGAACGCGTGCTGTTCGCCGGCGATCTGGTGTTCGCCGGACTCACCCCGCTGGTCTTCATGGGCTCGGTGGACGGGGCCCTCGCCGCGGCCGACTGGCTGGAGTCCCTGCAGTCCGACGTCATCGTCCCCGGCCACGGCCCGGTCCTCACCGGCACCGGCATCACCCGGGTCCTGGACGAGCACCGCCGCTATTACCGGCTCATCCTCGACACCGCCCAGGACGGGCTCTCCCGGGGTCTGACGCCCCTGCAGGCTGCCCGCCAGGTCGACCTGGGCGAGTTCACGGACTGGGGCGACGCCGAACGGATCGTGCTCAACCTGCACCGCGCCTACGCCGACCACGCCGGCCGGGACCTTGATGTGATCGCCGCCTTCGGGGACGCGGTCGCCTGGCTCGGCCGCCCAATGCACACCTCCGTCTGACGGGAAGCGCGACTGTGCGGTTCGTGACCTACGCCGACGACGACGGTGATCGGTCGGCGTCCTCCACCACGACCAGGTCCATCCCCTGGGCCGCGGCGTCACGATGCTCGGCCTCCTACGCGACGGCACCCTGCGGGCGGCCGGGGAGCAGGCCCTGGCCGCGCCTGCCGGGACCCAGGCGGTCGGCGACCTCCGGCTGCGCGCGCCGATCCCCGATCCTCCCACTGTGCGAGACTTCATGACCTTCGAACGGCACGTCGAAGGTGTCTCCAGACTCGGCGGACCCGACGCGACCGTCCCCGAACGCTGGTACGAGGCACCCGCGTTCTACTTCACCAACCCGAACGCGATCCTCGGCCCCGCCGACGACGTCCCCGTACCGCCCGGCAGCCGGATGTTCGACCTGGAGCTGGAGGTCGCCGCCGCCATCGGCCGCACCGGCCGCGACATCCACCCCGACGACGCCGACGCCTACGTCGCCGGCTACACCATCCTCATCGACTGGTCGGCCCGCGACGTCCAGTTCGCCGAGATGCAGGTCCGGCTCGGCCCCACCAAGGGCAAGGACACCGCCACCACCCTCGGACCGGTCCTGGTCACCCCCGACGAGCTGCAACCCTGGCGCACCGACACCGCGTTCGACCTGGCGATGGCCGTCGACGTCAACGGCGAACGGCTGGAGCAGGACCGCTGGTCGTCCATGGCGTTCTCCTACGCCGACATGATCGCCTACGCCTCCCGTGGCACCGAGATCCGCCCCGGCGACGTCCTCGGCTCCGGCACCTGCGGCGGCGGCTGCCTCGCCGAACTGTGGGGTCGCGAAGGCCTGAAGGCCCACCGCCCCCTGCAACCCGGCGACGTCGCCACCGTCACCGTCGAACAACTCGGCACCCTGACCACCCGCGTCGTCCCAGGAGCCGAGCCGATTCCCATCCCACCCGCACGACGGGGCCGGTAGGCCCAGTCCGTCCGGAACGGCGACCCCCGTGGGGTCGCCCTCGCCCGCCCAGCCGAACAGACGGTCACCACGCCCCCGAACACCCTTCGGCGGCCATCCTGCCGGTCCGGCAGACGTCGTAGCCGTGAAGCCCGAAACCAGTACACGTCCAGCATTGCGAGGAGAGTCCTGTGAACGAGTTCGTCATCGTCGGTGCGAAGGTGTTCGACGGCGAGAAGAACCTGGGCCAGGTCGACGTGCACGTCGCCGACGGCGTCATCGTCTCGGTGGGCGGGCCGCGTGTCACCGGGGTGGAAGTCGTCGACGCCGCTGGCGCAACCCTGCTGCCGGGCCTGATCGACGCACACACCCACACAGACGCCGCGATGCTGCGCCAGGCGCTGACCTTCGTCGTCACCACCGAACTCGACATGGGCTCGGTCCCTGCCACCATGATTCCGCTCCGCGCCGAGGTCGAGGCCTACCGGACTTTCGCGGACGTGCGGAGCGCCTCTTCTCGCTCACCCACCTCGACGGCCACCCTCATCAGTTCCGGACGACCAGGCCAAACGCCAGGGGCCTGCGCCCTTGTCGCTCCTGGCGGGTTCACCGGGAGCCGTGCGTGGATGCGGCCGCGAGGCGGGTGCCCTGTCGCCAGACAGCGCGAATCGACAGGCTGTCGTTGATGGTCGTGGTGGGGTCACCGTTTGATCAGGTGATGCCATAGAAAGTGAGGACGTGTGGGCGTTCGGTGTGGGCTCGGCGTCCGGCGGCGGTGTTGACGTATCCGGCGAGCTTGAGCGCGCTGCGGATCTCAGCCCGGCCCGTGCGACCGCCTCCGACAGATCCTGTCCCGAAGCACACCCCTTCCCTGATGCTTGAACTCGCGCAAGCATCAGGGAAGTCGGTTGTCCAGCTCAGAGGCTGTTCGGCAGCGCGACGGTGGGGCGGGGTGGCGTGGGCATGTTGCCGCCGATGAAGAAGCTGGGGTGCGGGGGCTGGTTGTAGGCAGTGTTCTGCCAGGCCAGGGCCGTGCGGTACTGGGTGTCGTGGAGGAGGGTCGTGATCCGCGTGTTGGTCTGGTACGGCGTGGAGTAGATCCGCAGGGCCGTGTTGTTGGACGCCGGCCAGATGACCTCCTCGCGCCAGTCGCCGAGGATGTCGCCGGACAAGGACGGCGTCGACTTGGTGCCGTTGTTGGAGTGGACCCCGGAGCCGGTGAGCAGGCGGGTGTCGCCGGAGGTGCCGTACTTGTCGATGTGGGTGCCGTCGAGGAGTTCGCGCGTGGTGTCGCCGTCCCACCACGCCAGGAAGTTGCTGGACCCGGGCTTACGACTGGCGACCACCGCGCCCTTGGGGTTGCGGACGCCGCTCACGAGCGACGACCACGACTCGGCTCCCGCGCTGCCGGACCAGATGTCACCGGACACCCCCCGGCCGTTGTCGCCGCCGGCCGGGGTGGACCAGAGGATCTGGCCCGTCCTCGCGTCCGCCATCCAGGAGGACGGCTTGGAGCTGTCCTCGTCGACCTTGAACTCCTCCAGACCCGGCCGGGACGGGTCGAGGTCGCCTACGTGCATCGCGTCCCCGTGGCCGTTCCGCGTCGTCCACAGGCCGTTGCCGTTGTCGTCGACGGCCATCGCCCCGTAGACGACCTCGTCCTTGCCGTCCCCGTCCACGTCCGCGACCGACAACTGGTGGTTGCCCTGGCCGGCGTAGCCGCTGTTGGCGTTGGAGTCGAAGGTCCACCGGCGGGTGAACTGCCCGTTCCGCCAGTCCCAGGCCGCGATCACCGCGCGGGTGTAGTAGCCACGAGCCATGATCACCGAGGGTCGGGAACCGTCCAGGTAGGCCGTGCCCGCCAGGAACCGGTCCACGCGGTTGCCGTAGGAGTCCCCCCAGGACGACACCGTGCCTCGGGCTGGGACGTAGCCGACGGACTGCATCGCCTTGCCCGTCTGCCCGTTGAACATCGTCAGGTACTCGGGGCCGGACAGCACGTAGCCCGAGGAGTTGCGGTGATCGGCCGAGGAACTGCCTATGACCGTGCCGGTTCCGTCCTTCGTGCCGTCGGCGGTCTTCATGGCGACCTCGGCCTTGCCGTCCCCGTCGTAGTCGTACACCTGGAACTGCGTGTAGTGCGCGCCGGAGCGGATGTTGCGACCCAGGTCGATACGCCACAGGCGAGTGCCGTCGAGCTTGACACCGTCGACGATCGTGTTGCCCGTGTAGCCGGACTGGGAGTTGTCCTTGGCGTTCGTCGGCTGCCACTTCAGTACGATGTCCAGGGCACCGTCGCCGTCGAGATCGCCGACGGAGGCGTCATTGGCCTCGTAGGTGTACGGCGAGTTGCCCGGTGAAGTACCCCCGGGCGGCGGGGAGATCGGCACGTCCTTGTACCCGGTCCGGAACTGGAGCGCGTGTTCGGACGGCGCCTGCTCGATGCCGTTCACCACCGCGCGCACCGTGTAGTCGGCCGAGTCCGGGGCGCCGGCATCCAAGTAGTTCGTCGAGGTGGTCAGGGGCGAGGAGTTGAGCCTGGTGCCGCCACGGTAGACGTTGAAGGCCACGTCGTTCGGGTCAGTGGCCAGCCACCGCCACGACACCAGGTTGCCGCTGCCGGTGTGGACGCTGGTCAGGCCCCGATCGAGGCGTTCCACCTGCCGCGCGGTCGCGGCGTGCGCGGTCTGCGGCAGTCCGGTGAGCGCGGACAGGGCCAATGCGGTGGCGGCCGCCAGGCCGCCGAACAGCCGCTTGCTCGACCGGCGTGGGATTCGCCATGGCGGCGATGCGGTGCGTGGATGCCGGTGCGGGTCGGTCACGATGACCTCCGATGTGGGGGGTGATGTGAAGATCGCGGAGACGGCGGTCTGACCACAGCATGGGAACGCTCCCATTCGCTGCGAGGGTAGGAATCCGCTGATAGCCCGTCAAGCACTCTGTTGGCTTTTTCTGTTCGAGCATGTTCGAGTGCGGGCCAACGAGATGTCCCGTGCGCAGCCCCACCCCGTCGCTGTATTCCTTCTGAAAAGGCACTTGAACTGGTATGACTCCCGCCGTTTCAGACAGCTCACAGCCGAGGCACGGCGAGCACCCGCCCACAGGATCGCACTGCTTCTTCCACTGGATCGGTGAGCGACGGTTGACAGCTTCGTGCCCGATCGAGAAGCTGCGTGATGCACCTCCGGTTCGTTGTGATGCGATTGAACACTTCCGTCGCAACACCTCTGTGATGGTTCACAGTTCCGATCTGTAGGAGCGTCCCTGGCATGCCAAGGCCGCCCTCTTCGACACGTGCCACTCGTAAGTACTCCTGCCTTAGCTGTCGCCACACCGAGGGAGGCAGCATCGGCCGGAGCGCACGCCCCTACACCAACTCCTCGGGACTGACCGTCAGTTGCCCCCAGCGTCGCCTCGCTCCTGGAAGTTTCTTCTTCACTGACCCGCTCTCCGCCGACCGCGACGCCGCACCCACGGCCGACGGAAGGAAAGGACCGACCATGTCCCCGCAACCCCCCACACCAGTTGCCGGACGCATCAGCCGGCGAACCCTGCTCAAAGCCACCACCGCCACCGCCGGGGCCCTCGCCACCGCCGTCGCGTTCGCCGAACTCGAGACGCCTGCCGAGGCCGCGGCGGGCTTCGTCAAGGGCGTCGACATCAGCTGGGCACCGCAGATGGAGGCGCGCGGCTACTCCTGGAAGAACGCCGGCGGGCAGACCCAGGACCTGCTGACGATCCTCAAGGGTTACGGCATCACCGCCGTACGCCTGCGCACCTTTGTCAACCCGTCCAACGACCCGGCCAACGGGCACTGCGGCATCAACGAGGTGGCCGCCTTCGCCAAGCGGGTCAAGGCCGCCGGGATGTCGATCATGCTCGACTACATGTTCGGCGACACCTGGAACTCCGTCGGTGTGCAGAACCCGCCCGCGGCGTGGCGGAGCATGAGCTACAGCCAGATGCGCACCGCGCTGGGCACGTACGTGAACCAGACCATGACGGTCATGAGGAACAACGACGTGCTCCCCACCTGGGTGCAGATCGGCAACGAGATCAACAGCGGGATCTGCCGCCCCGTCGGCAGCGTCTCCAGCCCGGCGCAGATGACCGGACTACTCAACGCCGCATACGAGCAGGTCAAAGCGGCGTCACCGAACTCGACCGTGTGTATCCACCTGGCCCAGCCGCAGAAGTACGACGTGATGACGACGTTCTTCAGCCGCTTCGCCGCGAACGGTGGCAAGTGGGACATGTCGGTGTTCTCCTCCTACGGCAGCGCCGACCTCGCCCCCGGGATCGTGGCGAACATGAAGAAGATCTCCGCCGCGTACGGAAAGCCGTTCCTGCAGAGCGAGTTCGGCGGCCGGGTGGACCGCGCCTCCTCCACCCAGGCCTCGCTGGTCGCCTATACCAAGGCGCTCAAGGGCAACGGCGGGCAGGGCATCTTCTACTGGGAGCCGGAGTGCATGTCCCCGTTCACCGGCTACAACATGGGTGCCTGGGACTCCTCCACCAAGCGGCCCACCACCATCATGAACGGCTTCACCCAGGCCTGAGCGACGGGCCCTGGACCTCAACCCGGGCAACTCTCCGGTCAAGGACTGAGATTGGTGATTGTAATGGGCATGACATTAGGCCTCGAAGGACACGGGGCCAGGCTGGGAGCAGTGGGTCTGCTGACTCTTGCGACGCTGGTCGGCACCGGTGCGGCGCATGTGGATGCCGCCACGCGGGCGCTGCCGGCCGGTTGTTCCGGCACCGCGCCGATCAAGTGTCACTACGCGGTCTCACCCGGCAACTACGACGTGACGGTCTCCATCGGCGGTGCCGGTGCCGCCGAGACCGACATGTGGGTGGAGGCCCGGCGCCTGACGCTTCGGGCCACGAAGACGGCGGCCGGTGCCGCCGCCACGTACTCGTTCACGGTCAACGTGCGGCAGCCGGAGGGGCAGCCCACCGGGCAGGGCGGCACCGGAAACCCCGGTCTGGACATCCGGTTCTCGGGGACCAACCCGCAGGTGTCGGCCGTCTCGGTGAAACCGGCAGCCCAGCCGCTGATCGCCTACCTGGCCGGCGACTCGACCGTGTGCGACCAGCCCGTGGCGCCGTACACGGGATGGGGCCAGATGATCACGCCGGCGGTGGGTCCCGGAGCGTCCGTCGCCAACTACGCTGACTCGGGGGAGAGTTCGGGCAGCTTCCTGAGGAACTCGGCGCTTTTCCCGGCGCTGCTGCCGAAGGTCAAGGCGAACGACGCGGTCTTCATCCAGTTCGGCCACAACGACAAGCAGACCAGCGCGTCAGCCTTCCGGAGCAACCTCACCTCCATGATCACGCAGGTCCGTGCAAAGGGCGGCGTCCCCGTCCTGGTGACGCCGCCGGTCCGCCGACAGTTCAACGGCAGCCGGCTCACGCCCACAGCGCTGCACGTCAACGGCGTCGGAGTGAACCTGCCCGCCGAGATGCGCTCGGTCGGCACCGCGCAGAACGTGCCGGTGATCGATCTGACCACCAAGAGCAAGACGCTGGTCGAGTCCCTCGGCCCGTCCGCCTCCGCACAGCTCTTCCTGCGCTCATCCGTCGACGGTGTCACGGACAACACCCACTTCTCGCAGTACGGCGCGAGCCGGATGGGCGGGCTGGTGCTCCAGAGCATCCGCGAGCAGCGCCTGCCCCTGGCCACGTACCTGCGCTGACCGACGCCCGGCGCCAGTCCCAAGGAGGGACCCGTTGAGGAACTTACGGATTCTCATCACCGCGCTCGTGATCGCCTTGTCGAGCCTCGGTGTCAGCGCCGCATCCGCGGCGGACCTCGTCGCCACGAACTGCACCAGTGCCTCCCGCGCCCAGGCCCCGGCCGCACAGGCGGCCGCCGCGCCGGTCACCGTGTGGCTGGCCGGCGACTCCACCATGGCCAACCCAAGCTCCGGCCGGTGCCCGGTCGGCTGGGGCAGCCAGTTCGACGCCCTGTTCAACAGCGACGTGACCGTCAAGAACCAGGCCGTCGGAGGCCGCAGCATCCAGACCTGGCTGTACGAGGGGAACGTGAGCAGCACCAAGGGCTCGGACGGTGAGTGCCGCCTCACCTCCACCACGTACTCCTCCCGCTGGCAGGCGATGCTGAACGCGAGCACCGGGATGAAGGCCGGCGACTACCTGTTCATCCAGTTCGGCATCAACGACTCCTCCTCGACCTGCCCCCGACACGTCGGCCCGGCCCGGTACCAACAGCTGATGACCCAGATGGCGCAGGCCGCCCTGGCCCGGGGCGCGCACCCGGTGCTGCTCACCCCGGTGGCCGCCATCACCTGCTCCGGCAGCACGGCCACCAAGAACCGCGGCTTCGTCAACGAGACCTTCGCCGCCGGATCCGCCACCAGGGCGCCCGTCATCGACCTGCAGACGCTCAGTGTCTCGCTCTACAACAGTCTGCGCTTCTGCCCGAACACCGGCGACTACGGAGGCAGCGGTCCCCTGGGCACCTTCTTCTGCAACGACCACACCCACTTCGACACCTACGGCGCCCAGCGGGTCGCACGGCTCGTCGCCGGTGACGTGCGCCGCCAGAACCTCCCGCTCGCCGCGTATCTCACGTAGCACGCGGCGGTGGGCGCGAACCGAGGCCGGTCGGTTCGCGGGGGGCCTCCAAACGGTGGTGCCGCAGACCGAGGACGCAGTCGTCCCTACTTTACGGTGGCGTGCGGAGCCGGCTTGGCTCCGACCGGGCCGCGACGTGCGACGAAGGCGGAGGCGGAGGCCGGGGCGAGGATACGACCGGCGGGGCAATCTCCGCATCGGTGGTGGCGGGAGGCCTCTCCATGGTTGAGTCACGGCTGGTCGGCTCGACAGTTGCGGTGGTTCGGGACCGGCGTACGAGTTGGAGCCCTCAGCTGCCAACTGCCCGGCAAGCGAATGAAGTCCGCATCTGCGCGGTGCCGGTGGACACGACGTGCGTGCCGTACTCCACCCCCAATGGCCAACGCACGCAACCCGGCCACGCACAGGACGCCCGCCAGTTCACCACTTCGGGCCCGGGCTGCCTCAAGTGCGCCTGGCGCCCCCCTAAGGACCCATCGATGGTCATCGCCGGAGCGCTCAGGTCAGTGATCCCGCTAATCGGGGTCTTCCTGATCGGCTCGCGCCACTTCATCGCCAACCTGGCCGCCGACGCCATGAAGTTCTGAAGAAACACCCGCGTGGTCCCACCCTTCGAAAAGCAGCTTTCGCACATGCGCTGAGTTCTTCAGGCAGGCACGAGCCCTACTGCCACACGGGAAATCACCTCACTCGGGAGATGACTGTGAGAACCGCGAAGTTCGCCACCCCTGCCCTCCTGCTCTCGGTGGTCACGGCGAGTTCCCTCGCCATGGCCCCCGGCCCGGCGTCCGCGAGCGCCACGGCAGCCGGAAACACCTACTACGTCGCCCCGAACGGGAACGACGGAGCGGCAGGCACGCAGGCCGCCCCGTGGGCATCGATCGCCCGTGCACAGGCCGTCGCCACGGCGGGCGACACGGTCTACTTCCGGGGCGGCACCTACGCCTACACCCGCGCGAACAGCGCCTGTTCGAGCCAGACCGCCAAGGTCGACGCGATCACCCTGAACAAGAGCGGCAGCTCGGGCAACCCGATCCGGTACTGGGCCGAGCCGGGCGAGAAACCGGTCTTCGACTTCTCGCGGATGACGGACCACTGCCGCATCAAGGGCTTCGACGTCACCGGCAGCTGGATCCACCTCAAAGGACTGGAAGTCAAGGGCGTTCCGCAGAACAACAATCGCAACGCCGAGTCCTGGGGGATCTGGGTTTCCGGCAGCAACGACGTCTTCGAGCAGATCAACACCCACCACCACATGGGTACCGGCCTGTTCATCAGCGGCGGGGGCGGCAACCTCGTCCTCAACTCGGACGCGCACGACAACTACGACCTGCGCAGCAACGACGGGCCCGGCGAGAACGCCGACGGGTTCGGTTCGCACTACGCGCCGGCCGGCCACGCCGCCAACGTGTTCCGGGGTTGCCGATCGTGGTGGAACGCCGATGACGGGTTCGACCTCATCTCCACCTACTCGCCCGTGATCATCGAGAACTCGTGGGCCTGGCGCAACGGGTACGTGCCGGGGACGACGACGCCCTCCGGCAACGGAGCCGGCTTCAAGTCCGGCGGCTACGGGGGCGACTACGAGGCCAACGCGCCCAAGCACACCGTCCGCTCCTCGGTGGCGTTCCTCAACAAGGCGGCCGGCTTCTACGCCAACCACCACCCGGTGGCCAACGACTTCTTCAACAACACCGGCTACGGGAACCACCCCAACTTCAACATGCTGGGAATCGACTCGCGCGGCGCCGCCGTCGGCCGGGGCAACCTGCGCAACAACCTCGCCTACAGCGGAACGGCGACGTCGAACATGAGCGGCACGAGCGCCGCGTACAACTCCTGGAACCTCGGCGTCCCCTTGTCGGACTCCCAGTTCCGGAGTGTGTCGACGTCCGGCTGGGACGCGCCCCGCCAGACCGATGGGAGTCTGCCCGCGCTGCCCCACCTGCGTCTGGCGGCGAACAGTGCCCTGATCGACAAGGGCACCGACGTGGGACTGCCCTTCAACGGAAGCGCGCCGGATCTCGGCGCCTTTGAGAATGACGGAAGGTGACCTCTTGAAACAAGGATCGCGTGTCGTCTCGAAGTACTGGAAGTCAGCCGCCGCCACCCTGCTGTCCGTGGCCTTGGCGGCACCGCTCTCGGCGAGCACCGCCGCGGCTAAGACACCTGCAACGCAGACACAGTCAACGAAGCTCCAGGACCAGAGGGCCGCTGCTGGACCGGCGGTGGATCGCGGCCTCGAATACCTGGTGTCCGACTACCAGACGCGCACTCCGACCAAGTACACGGCTGACTCCTGGAAGCCCTTCGCCAAGGCGCTGACCGCCGCGGCCGAGGTCGCCGACGACTCCTCGGCCCCCACGTCGGACGTCGCCGACGCGAAGACGGCACTGATGACCGCCGCCGCTGATCTGAAGGCCGCCGACGAGGGCACGTTCCAGACCATCACGAACAACACCTTCTGGAACGACACCAGCGGCAACCCCATCTACTCGCAGGGCGGCGGGGTCTTCAAGTTCGGCGACACCTACTACTGGTACGGCGTGCACTACACCGGCGCCGAGCTCTACCGGGCCAATCCGACGAAGAAGTACGACGGCAACGTCAGCTTCGTCTCGGTCCCCGTGTACTCCTCCAAGGACCTGGTGAACTGGAAGTTCGAGAACAACGTCGCGACGCGCTCGACCAAGATCAACAACGGGGCCACCCTCGGTCAGGCGGGGTGGGTCGGGCGGCTCGGGGTCTCGTACAACGAGAACACCGGCAAGTACGTGCTCGCCACCCAGGCCTACGTCGGAGGCGGGCACGGTGTCCTGCTGTTGCAGGGCGACTCCCCCACCGACACCTTCGACTACGGCTACTTCCAGACCCAGATCACCAACTCGCCGACGACCGGCACCGGAGACCAGACCGTCTTCACCGACGAGGACGGCAAGGACTACCTGATCTTCTCCAACCGCGAAGGACGGTCGCGCGGCTTCGTGGCCAAGTTCCGGGAGTCCGACTCGCTGCGGATCGAGCCGGCCGTGCAGATCCGCAGCGGCGCCGGGCGCGAGGGCAACGCCATGTTCAAGCTCGACGGCAAGTACTACCACGCGGCGTCGGACCTGCACGGCTGGAACACCTCTGTCAACTACGTCAATGAGTCGACCAGTAGCAACGTCCAGGGCTCCTACAGCAGCGAGTACGTCCTTGCCGGCACCGAGATGGACTACAGCCACGTGACCCAGACCGGGTTCTTCGTGACGGTCAAGGGCACCAAGCAGAACACGGTGCTCTACGCCGGCGACCGCTGGGCCGACTTCGCCTGGAACGGCATCGGGTACAACCAGTGGGTGCCGATCACCAAGACCGGCGCACGGCCGCAGTTCCACTCGGTGAGCCAGTGGCAGTTCAACGCCACGACCGGGGAGTGGCGCGTCGGGCCGGCGAACAACTACATCCTCAACCCCGACATCCAGGCCGACCGCGTCATCGTCTCCAGCGTACGGGGATGGCGGAACCTCGGCGGTTCGGTGACCAACGTCAACGGTGGGGTGAACGGGTCTCGCTTCGCCCTCCAGGTGAGCAACAGCGGCGGCGTCGAGCAGCGCATCGAGTCGGTGCCCGCAGGCACCTACACCCTGTCCCTGCACGCTCGGGGCAGCGCCGGACAGGTCGTGATCACCGGCGCCAACGGCAGCCAGCGCACCCTCGGCATCCCCTCGTCGAGCGGCTGGGCCAAGCGCGAGCTCACCGGCATCGAGCTGCCCGGCGGGACCGCCACCGTCACCGTGCGGGCGTCGGGTTCGGGCGGCGTCATCGTCGACCAGCTCTCACTCGTCAAGACCTCTGCCGGCACACCGGCACCTCCGGGGCGTTACGAGGCGGAGGCCGCTCCGGCGCAGTGCCGGGGCACGATCGACTCGAATCAAGCCGGCTATTCCGGCGGCGGGTTCTGCAACGGCGACCCCGCTCTGGGGGCCGTCGCGGAGTTCACCGTGAACTCCGCGACGGCCCGCACGGCGACGCTGGGGATCCGGTTCGCCAATGGCGCCACCACGGGTGCGAGGCCGGCAAACCTCGTCGTCAACGGAGCCACGGCAGGGACGCTTTCGTTCGAGTCCACCGGTGCGTGGACGACGTGGACGACCAAGACCGTGACGGTCCCGCTGAACGCCGGCAGCAACACCATCCGGCTGGATCCGACCACGGCAGCCGGACTGCCCAACGTCGACTACCTCGATGTCGGCTGACTGACATCCCGTGCTCTGCCGGCCTTCGCGACCGGCAGAGCACGGGGAACAGCCCATGCCGCACGTACGTGACATCGTCAGGAGAAGGACATGAGCAGCAAGCGTCTGCCCCGCGCCATCGCGGTCACGACGACGTTGGTCACCATGGTGTCCGCGAACCTACTCATGGTGCCCGAGTCGGCCCACGCGACCTTCGGAACCGCGGACATCAAGCCGATCGAGAGCAATATCGCTGCCAAGCCGTGGGCCTCGGCGACGGCCGCCTCCGGCTCGTCCAATGCCCTTCTGGCCATCGACGGCGACCCGACGACGTCCTGGCAACCCAGTGGTGCCGGCGCCCGGCAGTGGCTCACCGTCGACCTCAGTGGAACCTACGCCAACCTGCGTAAGGTCAAGGTGCTCTTCCCGGACCGCGGCGTGGCCCACCAGTACGTCGTCGAGGCTTCGTCCGACGGTCACCGGTGGAGGACCATCGCCGACAGATCCCACAACCGGGCCGTGTCACGAGGGGAAGTACACCTGTTCACCCGGCCGGGAACGCGCTTTGTCCGGCTGACGTTCACCGGTGGGCCAGGCCGGGCCCGGGCAGGTGTCAGCGAGCTCCAGGTCTTCAACTACCTGCGCGACAACCTCACCCTCGGCGCCGATCTGTCCTGGATGGACGACGTCCAGGACCAGCAGTACTGGGTCGACCCCCTGGCCGAAAACCGCGGCGCCGGGCCACACCTGCTCGACGTGGCCAAGGACCGTGGCATCGAGTACAGCCGGCTGCGGATATTCAACGAGCCACGCAGCGAGAGCACCGGTCAACCGACGCCGATACCCCGCCAGGGCCCGGAGCGCTCACTGGCCTCAGCCAAGTGGATCAAGCAGCGGGGCATAGGCCTGGGGATCGACTTCCACTACGCGGACTCCTGGGCCGACCCGAGCAAGCAACCAAAACCACGCGCCTGGGCGCAGCTGGAGTTCCCGGACCTGTCCAAGGCCGTGTACGACTTCACCGCCGACTATCTGAAGCGGCTGATCCGGCAGGGCACCAGGCCGGAGAAGGTGGCCGTCGGCAACGAGATCATCAATGGCTTCATGTACGGCAGCGAGGCGGCCCAGATCGGCACGACGAATCCGCCGTACTTCGTCGACCAGGCCGACATCTACCAGTCCAAGCCCGGCGGTGGCCTGCTGTGGAAGTACTGGCGGTCAACCGACCCGGCGGAGCGGCAGCTCTACGACCAGTCGTGGGACCGGTTCACCACCCTGGCCGCGGCCGGGATCAAGGCCGTCCGCGACGCGTCACCGACATCCAAGGTCGAGATACACGTGATCGTCGACAAGGACAAGCTCGCCAAGACCATGGAGTTCTGGCACCAGTTCCTCACCCGGGTGAAGGCAAAGGGACAGGACCCCGATGTGCTGGCCATCTCGTACTACCCGGAATGGCACGGTACGCCCGAGGCATTGGATCTCAACCTCAACACCATGGCCACCACGCACCCCAGCTACGAGATCGACATCGCCGAATCCGCCTACCCCGCCTCGGGCGGCGACGGCTCGCCGGTGCCCAACTCGCCGTACCCGCGAACCATTCAGGGGCAGGCGGACGCGATCCGGAGGGTGTTCCAGGCCGCCAACGACGTGGTCAACAACCGAGGTTCAGGGGCACTGGTGTGGGAGCCGGCCGGCTACCAGCCCATGTTCCGCGCCGTGCCCGGGCTGGCGAATACGTGGGAGCCGCACGCGTCCATCAACGTCTTCAACGCCAGCCGCGCCAAGCACATCCTCCAGGACACCATCTACACCGCCACCATGGTCAGGGCCGTCCCGAAGCTGCCTTCCTCCATCCGCATGCTCACCACCGCCAACAACAAGATCACCACTGTCCCCGTCCGCTGGCAGCCGTTGCCACCTGGCGCGACCGACAGGCCGGGTGAGGTGACAGTCACCGGGACGACCGGCACAGGACCGGTCACGGCGGTCATCGACGTCATGCCCAGCCACAGCGAACACGACGTGTCCACCTCATAGCCCGCTTCACCGACGTCGCCCCGCCGAGACCACGACGGCACCGGCGACATCATCACCGCTTCACAGCAGTGCTCCGCTCACTCGGTGGCCGACAGCAACAACTGCGGCAGCGCCTGGGGGAATCAGGCCGTGTTCGACCGGAACGGCCACACCCACCCCGACATCTGGTGCGCCCGACCAACCACACGCCGGTCCTGCCGCCCCTCGCGGCTGGCCGGAGCACCCACACCCGCTGTTGCGCCGTGCGCCCCGTCGACCTGTCGGCCTCTGCGCCGACGGGACGCACCCGGCAACGGGACCAACCGAACGCCAAACCCCCCACCCATCCCCGCACCCAAGGAGTCACCATGACCCTGCGCCGACGGACCTTCCTCAGCATGACCGCGGCCGGAGCGACGGGCGTGGGCCTGTCCCTGCTCGGCGCAGGACAGGCACCGGCCGCCGCCGGGCCACTGGACACCGCGCCGACCACGCCCTTCGCGGTCGGCGTGCGCCGTTACAACTGGACCCGTGGCAGCCGCCCGTGCACCACGTACGTCTACTACCCGGCCACCGGCACCGCCGGCGGCAGTCCGGTGACGGACGCCCCGGTCGCCGCCGGCCTCTTCCCCGTCTACAACTTCACCCACGGCTACGGGAGCAGCCCGCAGAACTCCCTGTTCATCATCCGAGCCCTGGCCTCGGCGGGCTTCATCGTCCCCGCCCCGCACTTCAACCACAACTTCGACGACGTCAACAACGGCAACACCTCCAAGGACGTCTCGCAGATCCTCACCAACACCCTCGCGCTCAACGCGAGCGGACCCCTGGCCGGGCACATCAACACCGGCATCGGCGTCGGCGTCTCGGGCCACTCCCTGGGCGGCATGGTCACCCACGGTCTGCTGACCTCCTGGCCCGACAGCCGGATCAAGTCCGCCAACCCCCAGTCCTGCGTGGACATGGGCAACCCGTCCGGCTCGGTCTCGGCCAAGGTCCTCTTCGTCCACGGCGACCGGGACTCGACCACGTCGTACTCCTCGGCCCGGCAGGCGTACTCGGAGATCACCTGGCCCAAGGCGTTCCTCACCTTCGCCGGTGGCAGCCACACCAGCTTCTGGAGCGACCAGCGCTTCCCGAGGACCGTCGTCGACTGGGCTCGCTGGACCATGTACGGCGACACCGCCGCACGGGACCGCCTCCCGGCTGACGCGTCCGGGTCCAACACCAGGTGGGAAGCCCAGCTGGGCGACTCCCCCAGTGGCCCGGGCCTCTACACCCTGCTGGCCCTGCACAGCGGCAAGGCCGCCGAGATCAACGGGGCCTCCACCACCGCCGGCGCACAACTCGTCCAGCGGACCACCAACAGTCGCCCCAGCCAGCAATTCGAGTTCGTCGACGCCGCCGACGGCCACGTCCGCGTCAAAGCACTGCACAGTGGCCTGTTCCTCCAGCCCACAGGCACCGCGACTGGCACGGATATCGTCCAGCAGGCCGACACCAGCGCCACCAGCCAGCAGTGGCGCCTGGTCGACCACGGCGGTGACGTCATCAGCCTCGTCAACCGGCAGACCGGCCTGGCCATGGATGTATGGGAGTACTCCACCGCCGACGGCGCCCGCATCGCCCAGTACACCTACAGCGGCAACCCCAACCAGCGCTTCACCCGCCGCCGCGTCTGACCGGAACATGTCGGGGCACCGCTCGGGCAACAGGACGGGCGGTGTCCCGACATGGCGCCGGCAGTCCTTCGCGACTGACCAAGGGGTGTGCAGCCTTCACACTCGCCGTCCGAGCGTGCGCAGAGATACGTCCACCAACTGGCCCTGACAAAGCCTACGGACGTGCCAACGCGCGATCAGGCGAAACAGCGAGTCCGAGGAGGGCCTCGTGGATGTCCTCGCGTCGCTCCCATCGGATCCGTAGGCGGCGAAAGCCGTACAGCCAGGAAGTTGGGTCGACCGCGCGGCGAGGTGTCTGCCGTAGCAGGTCCTGTTCCGCGCGGCCTCCCGCCGAACCGGACATGACGATCGGGCAGGAGCAGCGTGGCAGTCTCCCTCTCCGGCGGTGTCAGCATGGTGACGCTGACCGGAGGTTCGGGCACCACCCTCGTCGACCGCCTCACCTTCACACCACCGAGGGCGAGCTGCCGACACACAGGGACGAGGCCCGGGCGGTCACGGGATCGTGTGAAGCCGACGCTCGTGCAGGGCTGCCGTATACACGTCTACCGTTGCCTCCGCGGCCGCGGCCCAGCCGAAGGACTGGGCGTGCCGGACCGCGGCCTCGCTCATCCGGGCGGAGCGCGTCGGGTCGTCGGCGAAGCCGCACAGTGCCCACGCGTAGTCGTCCGGGTCGTGGCCCGGTACGAGAACGCCGCTCACCCCGTCTCGTACCGCCACCGGAAGGCCCCCGACCTCGGCCGCGAGCACCGGGGTGCCGCATGCCTGCGCCTCGACGGCCACCAGGCCGAAGGACTCGCTGTGGGACGGCATGACCAGGACGGACGCCGCCCGGTACCAGTCGGCGAGCTGGTCCTGACCGACCGGCGGACGGAACAGCACGACGTCCGAGATGCCGAGGCAGGCCGCCAGTTTCTGCAGTCCTTCCGGCTTGGCCAGGCCGCTACCGCTCGGTCCGCCCACGACCGGCACCACGATCCGCTCCCGCAACTGCGGCCGCTCCTCCAGCAGCCGGGCCACCGCGCGCAGCAGGACGTCCGGCGCCTTCAGTGGCTGTATGCGGCCCACGAACAGGGGTATGAGCGCGTCCTGCGGCAGCCCGAGGCGGAACCGGGCCGCAGCCCTGCCGGCCTCGACACCGCGGGCGTCAGGTCGGAAGCGCTCCAGGTTGACACCGGGATGGACGACGGCGACCCGGCCGGTGTCGGCGTCATAGTGGCGGAGCAGTTCCTCCGCTTCCTTCTCCGTGTTGGCTATCAACCGGTCGGCGGCGCGTACGACTTGGGTCTCGCCGATCACTCGGATCGCGGGCTCGGGGGTGTCGCCCTCGGCGAGGGAGGCGTTCTTGACCTTGGCCAGGGTGTGCATGGCGTGGACGAGTGGGACGCCCCAGCGCCGAGCGGCAAGCCGACCCACGTGGCCGGAGAGCCAGTAGTGGGAATGGACCAGGTCGTAGTGGTCGGGGTCGTGGCCGGCCCAGATCCGCGTCACGCCCTGGGCGAAAGCACACAGCTGAGCAGGCAGGTCCTCCTTGGCCAGACCCTCATAGGGGCCGGCGCCCACATGCCGTACCAGGACACCGGGCGCGAGTTCGACGCTGGGCGGGAGCGCGGTCGAAGTGGCCCGGGTGAAGACCTCAACTTCAATACCAACGGCGGCAAGACGCTTCGCCAACTCGACGATGTAGACGTTCATACCGCCGGCGTCGCCGGTGCCGGGCTGATGCAGCGGTGAGGTGTGCACGCTGAGCATCGCGACGCGGCGGGCGCGGGCGTGAGCGTCGGGTGGCCGCGAACGGGGTGGGCCGACGAGAGTGCTGCCGTGAGTACAGGGCAGGCGACGGCTCACCTCGTGAGACCTCCTTGCCGAAGCGGTTCTCTGTCGGCGATCAGGTCGAGGCGCTGCTCGCCCGCGTACACGTTCATGGAGCCGCCGCGCAGGAAGCCCACGAGCGTGAGCCAGGTCTCCGCGGCCAGTTCCACCGCGAGGGAGGACGGCGCCGAGACCGCCGCGAGCACCGGGATGCCCGCAGATGCCGTTGGTGGTCAGTGACATCTTCGGGCGCGGTTCGAGGGCCGCGCAGCGCTCGACGATGCCGACGAGGCCGGGGCGCAGAAGTGGCTCGCCGCCGGTGGAGCGGACCTCCTGGACGCCGAGACGGGTTACCGCCACGTGGACGAGGCGGACGATCTCGTCGTCCGTGAGCAGGTCGGGCTTGGCCGGCCACTGCAGGCCCTCCTCGGGCATGCAGTACGTACAGCGCAGGTTGCACCGGTCGGTGAGCGAGACCCGCAGATCGGTGGCGACGCGACCGAACGTGTCGATGAGCGTGGCTGCGGCCCCCTTTCCCTCTCCGTCCGCCATCTCAGCACTCGATGACGTTGACGGCGAGTCCGCCGCGCGCGGTCTCCTTGTACTTGACCTTCATGTCGGCGCCGGTCTCCTTCATGGTCTTGATGACCTTGTCGAGTGAGACGTGGTGGCGGCCGTCGCCACGCAGGGCCATCCGGGCGGCGGTCACGGCCTTCACCGCGGCCATGCCGTTGCGCTCGATGCACGGGATCTGGACCAGGCCGCCGACCGGGTCACAGGTCAGGCCCAGGTTGTGCTCCATACCGATCTCGGCGGCGTTCTCCACCTGCTCCGGGCTGCCGCCCAGTACCTCGGCGAGACCTCCGGCGGCCATCGAGCAGGCGGAGCCGACCTCGCCCTGACAGCCGACCTCGGCCCCGGAGATGGAGGCGTTCTCCTTGAAGAGCATGCCGATGGCGCCGGCGGCGAGCAGGAAGCGGACGATGTTCTCCTCGTCGGCGCCCGGCACGAAGTCGAGGTAGTACTTCAGTACTGCGGGGATGATGCCCGCCGCACCGTTCGTCGGAGCGGTGACGACCCGGCCGCCCGCGGCGTTCTCCTCGTTCACCGCCATCGCGTAGAGAGTCACCCACTCCATCGCACGGCTCGCCGGATCGCCCTCGCTGCGCAGTGCCCGGGCTACCGCGGCTGCCCGGCGGCGGACCTTCAGGCCGCCGGGCAGGATGCCCTCGCGGCCCAGGCCTCGGGAGATACAGGCCTCCATGACCCGCCAGATCTCCAGCAGGCCCGTGCGGATCTCCTCCTCAGTGCGCCAGGCCTTCTCGTTCTCCAGCATCAGCGCGGAGATGGACAGACCGGTCTCCCGGGAGAGCCGCAGCAGCTCGTCGCCCGTGCTGAACGGGTGGGCGAGCACGGTGTCGTCGAGCTTGATCCGGTCCGCTCCGACGGCGTCCTCGTCGACCACGAAGCCGCCGCCGACCGAGTAGTACGTCTTCTCCAGCAGCGGCACACCGTCGGCGTCGTACGCGAAGAGGATCATGCCGTTGGCGTGGTATGGCAGCGAGCGCCGCCGGTGCAGGACCAGTTGGGTCGAGGCATCGAAGTCGATCTCGTGGGCCGGACCGATCTCGGCACCGAGGAGGCGGATGCGCCCGGTGCCGCGGATCCGCTCGACGTCCAGGTCGGCCTGCGCGACGTCGACCGTGTGCGGCTCGCAGCCCTCCAGACCCAGCAGCACCGCCTTGGGGGTGCCGTGTCCGTGGCCGGTGGCACCGAGGGAGCCGAACAGCTCGCCCCGTACCGCGGCGGTCTGGGCGAGCACGCCGTCCTGCTTCAGCCTGGCCACGAACATCCCGGCGGCGCGCATCGGGCCGACGGTGTGCGAACTGGACGGGCCGATGCCTATGGAGAAAAGGTCGAAGACGCTGATTGCCACGGCATGCTCCGTAGGATTGGAGGGGGTGTGCCGAGCGGTCACGGCACGCTGCGTAAGGGTGTCGGTTACAGGCCGGGGTAGAGCGGGTGTTTGTCGGCCAGCGCCTTGACCCGGGCCTTGAGCGCCTCGGCGTCGTAGGACGGCTTGAGCGCCTCGGTGATGATGTCCGCGACCTCGGTGAAGTCCTCGGCGGTGAAGCCGCGGGTGGCGAGGGCGGGGGTGCCGATCCGCAGGCCCGAGGTGACCATCGGGGGCCGCGGGTCGTTCGGGACGGCGTTGCGGTTGACGGTGATGCCGACCTCGTGGAGACGGTCCTCGGCCTGCTGCCCGTCCAGCGCGGACTCTCGCAGGTCGACCAGGATCAGATGCACGTCGGTGCCGCCGGACAGGACGTTGATCCCGGCCTCGCGGGCGTCCGGGGCCGTCAGCCGCTCGGCGAGGATCCGCGCGCCGTCGACCGTACGGCGCTGGCGCTCCTTGAAGTCGTCCGAGGCGGCGACCTTGAAGGACACCGCCTTC
>NZ_JARGEF010000095.1:0-27681 GCF_033794725.1 Streptomyces sp. ID05-39B
CACCGCCCGTGCGCCCTCCGGGCCGTTTTCTGACCGACCCTCCCGCGCAACCCGCCCCGGCCGACGAGCCCGGCGTGCCCCACCCCCTGAAGGCCCTGGTCCAGGCCACACGCGCGTGTCGCTCACAGCTGAGTCCCGTAACCTCATGCCTGCGGACGTCAGTTGCCGTACGCATTCACCCTCGGGAGGCGATGGTGTTCGGAAAGGGCACGCCGTTGCTCGCGGGCGCCGTGATCGCGGCCTGCGTGGTGCTCCTCGGTCCCAGTGCACCGGGAGACGCTCTCTTCGGCAGGTCACAGCCCGTCGACGCCGTCAAGGACGTCGTACCGAACCGGGTCATGACGTGGAACCTCTGCAACCCCTGCGAGACGAGTGACGTCGACCGGGCGGCGGAGATCGCCAGGTACGCGCCCCAGGTCGTCGGTTTCCAGGAAGCCTGCGTGCGCGACGTCGAGAGCATCCGGGATCACCTGGAGAACCTCCACGGGCTGGTCTACCACGTCGAGTACGGGAGCGTTCTGCAGAACTGGGGCCGCTGCGGGGGAGCGCCCTGGAGCCCGGGAGCCTACGGCCAGGCCCTGCTCTCGGCGGCACCGATGACCGACCGCGTCAACGTGGAATACCCCGACGGCGGATCCGAGGACCGCGGCTACATGGCGGTCACCACCATGGTGGGCGGCCGGTCCGTCCGGGTCTTCAACACCCACCTCGCCGAACGACGTCAGGAAGCGGTCCGGGCGAAGCAGACCGGCGTACTCGCCGCAGCGGTCGCCCGCCACGACCGTGCCATCGTGATCGGCGATTTCAACGCGACGCCGGACGCTCCCGAACTGGCCCCGATGTGGGAACTGGCCGCGGACGCGGACCCCCAGTGCCATCCGGCGCCCGGAAGCTGCGAGACGACCACCGACTGGCAGAGCAAGTTCGACTACGTCTTCCTGCGGGACGTCGCCCGGCTCGGCCACCGCGTGCAGCACAGCCCGTACTCGGACCACGACCTGCTGCTCGCCGACGTGGGCTGACCCTGGGAGGGGGCTCAGCGACCCGCACGGGTGAACGTCACATGAGTGACTCCGCTGGGCGAGGAGACGGCCTCGACCTCGTAGTCCTTCTCAAGGCTCTCCAGGCCGTCCCAGAGACGTACGCCCCGGCCGAGCAGGATCGGGACCACCACGACGTGCATGTGGTCGATGAGCCCGGCGGCGAGGAAGTCGCGGATCGTGGTGGGCCCCCCACCGATACGTACGTCCTGGCCGCCCGCGGCCTCGCGGGCCGTCCGGAGCGCCTCGGCAGGGGAGGTGTCGAGGAAGTGGAACGTCGTGCCGCCCTCCATCTCGATCGAGGGCCGGGGGTGATGGGTGAGGACGAAGGCCGGTGTGTGGAAGGGCGGGTTGGCACCCCACCACCCCCTCCACTCCGGGTCCCCGTGCCAGCCGGGGTGGCCGAACTTTCCCGCGCCCATGATCTCGGCACCGATGCCGGGCGTGAACTGCCGCACGTAGGCGTCGTCGAGGCCGCTGGTCCCGCCGGGCCGGTCGGTCATCTCGTGCCACCACCGGGTGGCGAACATCCACTCGTGCAACCGTTCGCCGGCGTGGCCGAACGGCGCGTCGAGGCTCTGACCCTCACCGGTGGCGAAGCCGTCGAGCGAGAGGGAGAAGTTGTGCACGCGGGCGAGTGACATGGCGGGCGAGTCCTTTCCTCCTGTGGGCCGAGCTTCCTCGGATCCACTCGGTCATGCGCTGATGATGGCTGTCAGGGGGCTTCGTGCCCAGGGTCCCTGGAGTCAGGTGTGTCGGCAGCGCACGGCGAGGGCGGCGATGTCGTCGTCCAGTCTTCCGCCGCTGTAGCGGAACAGGTCCGTGTGGAGATGGTCCAGCAGTTCACGGGGAGGCGCCATGCCGTGTCGCAGCATCCAGTCCGGCAGGGGGAAGAACTCGCCGGCGCGGTCGCGGGTCTCCGTGACGCCGTCGGTGTAGATCAGCATCTGGTCGCCGGGGGCGAAGGCGACGGTGTCGACGTGGTAGTGGTCCCCGAGAAGTGCCGCGAGGTTGAGGGGCGTGGAGGCATGCCTGGGTTCCAGCACCTGGATCCGCCCGTTCCGTACGAACACCGGCGGCGGATGCCCGCAGTTGAGGATCTTGACGTGTTCGCCGCCGTGCGGGATCTCGGCGATCAGGGCGGTGGCGAACTGCTCCGGCTGATCGTCGGCGGGAATCGCGACGCTGTACCGGGTCATGGTGATCTGCAGACGGCGGATGAGCCCCGTCAGGTCCGGCTGGTCGTACGCGTTCTCCCTGAAGCAGTTGGTCACGGCCGCGGCCGCCCCCACCGCTGACAGGCCCTTGCCGCGCACGTCACCGATCAGCAGGCGCACTCCGTACGGCGTGTCGGCCGCCTCGTAGAAGTCACCTCCGATCCGGGCCTGCTCCTGGGCCGCCAGGTAGAGCGACTCGATGTCGACGTCCTGGATACGGCGCGGCAGCGGGCGCAGCAGCACCGTCTGGGCGACGTCCGCGACGAGCCGGACCTGGTAGAGCGTCTCTTCTCGCCGGAGCCGCAGGTGGCTCGCGTACGCGGCGGCGAGGGTGACGGCGGCGATGGCGCCGGCCGTGTAGGGCGTCCCCAGATCCGAGTGGAAGAGGCTGACGCCGACCATGACCAGAAGGCAGAACGCCCCCAGCAGGACCGTCGGCAGCACGGGCCACATCGCGGCCGCGAGGGCGGGCGCCGCGGGGAGAAGGCGGCTGAAGGCGATCTCCCTCGGAGTGGAGGCTGCCAGGCCGGTGATGAGGAGGGTGACGAGGACCGGCGACAGCAGCACGATCTGCCGCTGTCCGCCGCTGCGACGGTGGTGGCGCCGGTGCTGCCCTGACCTCATCACAAAATGGATCTTATCGGGATTAAGTGCGCGGCGGTGCGGTCCGCCACTCTCGGGCCCTCCGCGGCCGGCAGTCGTCGGTGCGGGTGGCGAGGGCTCTTCTTCGTCCTGGGGAGACCGCGCTGCAGACGCACATACCCCAGGCCGCCCTGTCCCGCGTCAGTTCTTACGACTACCTGCTGTCGGCAGGACTCATGCGGCTCGGCCTGGTGCTCGCCGGCCCGGTGTCCGAGTCCCTCGGCGTGCGGCCCACCGTGTACGCCATGACGATCGTCGCGGTGCCCACCGCCCTGGCGCTGCTGTGCGTGCCGGCCGTACGACGCCTCCCGGCGCATTCCTCGGACACCCGGAGTGACACCGGCGGCGTCCGGGCCGCCGTCGAGGCCGGCCCGTCCTGATACGCCGTGCGGCCAATGTGCCGGCCGAACTCGCGCCGGACATTGTGCTTCGAGTGAATGGATATCTGTAGCCGTGAGGTGAGAGTTTTGCCGACCATGCGGTGAGAGATTTTGTCGCGACAGGCGGAGTGGAATTGCTCGACGGGCACAGGCCGTTCCGGCGTGCTACTGTCGTTCTCAGTTGCAGTTGTGGTTCCCAAAACTTCAAGTGCCCTCACCCGTTCGTTCGGGTGGGAGCACTTTTGTGTGCCGGTTGTTTTTCAGGCGGGGTAATCATTGCGGCGACACGGCGTCCGCGCAGTGCGGATTCCGATGCATTGCCCCAAAGGAGATATGACATGGCTGCTGGTACCGTGAAGTGGTTCAACGCGGAAAAGGGCTTCGGCTTCATCGAGCAGGACGGTGGCGGTCCGGACGTGTTCGCCCACTACTCGAACATCGCCGCGCAGGGCTTCCGTGAGCTGCTCGAGGGCCAGAAGGTTACCTTCGACATCGCGCAGGGCCAGAAGGGCCCGACGGCCGAGAACATCGTTCCGGCCTGACGCACGTTCTGCAGCTGGGGCCCGCACCCTTCGGGGTGCGGGCCCCAGCTGCACCCGTCTTCCCGCGGCGGTCACCCCCGCGGGCCGACTCGGCCGAATCCGGGGCGTACCTTCGCGGCTCCGCCCTCCCGGACGCGGAAGCATCCCGAATCGCTGCACCGCAGTCGACGCGCTGCCTTTACGTCCCATTCAGGTATCTGAGCCCGCGTGTTTTCCCGCCGGCCGGATTGCTCTCTCTTACTACGGTCCATACTTGTAATTCTCCATGCCGCTCATAGCTGCGGGAATTCCTTGATATGCGTGCCGCATCGAGGAAGGTTCCGCATGAACCGCACATACACGAACGACCGCTCGGCCCGCACGCGCAACGGCGGCGCCGCCGCCGGAAGGGGCGGCAGTCGCTTCGACTCGCAGGCACCGCGCCGTTCCGGCGGGTACGGCCGCCGGCCCGCCGCACCGCAGGGTGAGTTCGCTCTCCCCAAGACGATCACTCCCGCGCTGCCCGCCGTCGACGGATTCGCCGACCTCGCCATGCCTGAGCAACTACTGGCCGAACTCGGCAGGCAGGGTGTGACCGCCCCGTTCCCGATCCAGGGCGCGACGCTGCCGAACAGCCTCGCGGGCCGTGACGTCCTCGGCCGCGGACGCACCGGTTCGGGCAAGACCCTCGCCTTCGGCCTCGCCCTGCTCGCCCGCACCGCCGGACAGCGTGCCGAGCCCCGCCAGCCGCTGGGGCTGATCCTCGTACCGACGCGCGAACTGGCGCAGCAGGTGACCGACGCGCTCACCCCGTACGCCCGCTCGGTCAGGCTGCGGCTGGCCACGGTCGTGGGCGGGATGTCGATCGGCAAGCAGGCCGGTGCGCTGCGAGGCGGGGCCGAGGTCGTCGTCGCGACCCCGGGACGGCTCAAGGACCTCATCGACCGTGGTGACTGCCGGCTGAACCACGTGGGCATCACGGTGCTGGATGAGGCCGACCAGATGGCCGACATGGGCTTCATGCCGCAGGTCACCGCGCTGCTCGACCAGGTGCGTCCGGAAGGGCAGCGGATGCTGTTCTCCGCCACCCTGGACCGCAACGTCGACCTGCTGGTACGCCGCTATCTGACCGACCCGGTCGTGCACTCGGTCGACCCGTCGGCCGGCGCGGTGACCACGATGGAGCACCACGTACTGCACGTCCACGGCGCCGACAAGCACGCCGCCACGACCGAGATCGCCGCCCGTGACGGCCGCGTGATCATGTTCCTGGACACCAAGCACGCCGTCGACCGGCTCACCCAGGACCTGCTCAACAGCGGAGTCCGGGCCGCCGCGCTGCACGGCGGCAAGTCGCAGCCGCAGCGCACCCGCACGCTGGCCCAGTTCAAGACGGGGCACGTCAGCGTGCTGGTGGCCACCAACGTCGCGGCGCGCGGCATCCACGTCGACAACCTCGACCTGGTCGTCAACGTCGATCCGCCGACCGACCACAAGGACTACCTCCACCGCGGAGGCCGTACGGCCCGCGCCGGCGAGTCCGGCAGCGTCGTCACCCTTGTCACCCCCAGCCAGCGTCGCGGCATGGCCCGCCTCATGTCGGACGCGGGAATCCAGCCGCAGACCACCCAGGTCCGCTCGGGTGACGAAGCCCTGAGCAGGATCACCGGGGCACAGACCCCCTCCGGCATCCCGGTCGTCATCACCGCACCGGTGTCCGAGCGCCCCAGGCGCGGTGCCTCCTCCCGAGGCCGGCGCCGCCCCTCCTCGGGGACCCGGCGCACGCCCGTCTCGGGCGCGGCGGCCTGAACCCGCGTGACCTCGAAGCCGACCCATCTCCGCAGGAGGCACCTTTTGACGCTGGTTCAGACACAGCCCCGCCCGACGAGCACCGGCCTTCCGCACGGGACGGTGGTCGACGTCCTGGGCACGGCGGAACCGCAGGTCTGTGACGACATGAGCGTCGAGGTGGCGCTTGCCGTCATGACCGCCGCACGCACGAGCCGACTGGTCGTCTGCGACCAGGACAGCCAGAGCACCGGTCTGGTCACCCACGCCGAACTCGCCGCCGTCCGCGACAGTTCCACCTACACGGACCGCGTCCGTCTGCGTGACATCCTCGGCGACCACGGCGTTCTCACCTCGGCCGCGAGCACTGCGGCCCTACACACGACGCGTGCACCTCGGCCCGGTGCCCTGCCGGTGGCCTACGGACAAGGCGGCGCCCAGGGCGACCTCGCCCTCTCCCGCTGAACCGCCTCACCTCTGGTCGGCCCCTTCCCCCCTTCTCACTGCGAGGCCCCATGCGCTGCGTCATCGCCCGCTTCCCCTTCGAACTCACCAAGAACGGTGTGCTGGAATCGATGAAGGGCGTCAAGCCCGAAGCGAACACCGGAGAAACGGTGATCATCGGCCGCCGCCACTACCCCGTCAAGCAGGTCGGCCAGGTCATCACGCGCCAGGACCGCCGTGACTTCAGCGCCGCCGAAGTCCTCCGGGCCATGGCCCGCCTCGGCTTCACCTGCCGCACTCTCCCCGCATCCGCATCCGTGCCCAACGCGCTCCAGCAGGCGTCCGCGATGCTCGGCACCCCCGTCACCGCCTGAGCGGCAGCGGCCCGTTGTGCTCCCGTCGGCGGGGCAGGCCCGCCCGGCCGTGACCGAGATGGCGCAGTGGTGTGACGAGATGGGTTTGGGAGCGTTCGGGTGGTCCGTCGCCGGTCGTGCAACTGGAGACCGGGCGGGCCACCTCCTGGACACCAAGCGAACGCCGAACGCTGGAGGTTGTATGCAGGAGTGGACGTACTCACCGACCGCCGTGACGATGCCTCAGCTGATTCTCGACCCCTACCGCTGTGGCTTCGACGCGCAGACGGCGCTGAACGGCGCGGAGACGGGAGGGCAGTGGGGGGACGAGGACTGGCGCGTACCGTCCCAGACGCGGACCGGGGAGGAAGTACCGCAGGCTGCCCCCGACCTGGGCCCGCGACCGCCGCAGGCGATGGCTCCGGCCGACCGCCGACGCCTGGAACTGCACGCGGCACTCGTGCGAGCGGGACTCGCGCCCGCGCCCGGGGATCTGCACGCCGTGGAAGCGCTGAGCACCCTGGACGACACCGTCAACGATGCCGTCCGACGCTGGATCGGCGCGTACTGAGCCCTGCCGGGCAGCGAGTCGAACAGGCAGCAGCCGGGGCGGCACGACCTCCGTCCTGTGGGCCGGCCGGACCTCGCCACCGCCGTGGACATCGCGGACGCGGACACCGACCGCGGAGCGCAGCCTGGTGCCGTGGGCCCAGTACCGTGCCGCCGCGGCTGTCTCCGCCGTCCGGCGCCTGTCGGGGGCGGAGCACCACGGGGCCGGCACGGGACGGGCGGTGGCTGTGCTGCGTGGGCGGTTGTGTGTGAAGACGGCGAGGCGCAGCACCGCGAATCGTGCGACCCCGGCGAGGGCGGAGGCGGACAGATAGACCGCCTGCTGGAGCATGGTGCCGGGCGCGGCCACCAGTTGATGCAGAACGAGCATGGCCACGCACGTCATCGCGTACGCGGCCGCCGCGGACCCTGCCGACTGGGCATGCTGGCGCCGGGTCGCGGGCCTGCCCACGCCGAAGGTGAAGCGGGCGTGCAACTCGGTGGCCAGGAGCGTGGAGGCCACGGTGATCAGGGCGTTGGCCAGGAGCCAGGGAATCCACGCGGCGAGGGCTGCCACGGCGAAGCCGGAGGTGATGCCCACCCCGCCGCCGAGGAGCGCGAAGCGGGCGAAGGCGGTGACGGCGCCGGGAGGCGACTGCTGCCGGCTCTGTGGTGCATCCATGATCCCGCCCCCCGATGACGCCGTTCCGGTGTTTCCTGTGCCGGAAACGCTACGTTGCGTTCATGGGGGTGCGCAAAGCATTTGTTGCGCGGAATCGTTTAATTTGCAGGTAGAAGCAGTGAAATCGTTGCAATGGATTGGCGGTAACGCAATGAAGTGAGGAGCGGATCATTGCAATGAACTGAGAGTGAACGCTATCGCGGAGGCGGCCACGGCCCAGGGCGGCCGTGCGGGGCGCGCGACCGGGCTCCGGCGTCCGGTTCACCTCAGGGCGCGCAGTTCGGCTGTCCGCGCGTCGAGGTAGTCGCGGCAGAAGGCCACGTGATCCGCGTCTTCGTAGCCGCGGGGCCCGCACTCGGTCACGAGCAGCAGGCCGAGGTAGAGCCCGTAGAGCGCCAGGCGGTGGCGGAACGCGGGCCCCGAGCCGAACCGGCCGCCGGCCTCCGTGTAGCCCGCGACGAGTGCGCTGTCCGGGCCGGTCTCGCCTCCGAACGCCAGGGAGATCAGCTCGGCGGCCGGATCGCCCCAGAACGCCCGCTCGTGGTCGATGAGCCCCGTGACCCGGGCGGCGGATCCGTCGTCGGCCATGCGGACGAAGATGTTCCCGGGCCACAGGTCGAAGTGGACCAGGCAGGGTTCGGTGACCTCGTCGAGCGCGTACCCGCCCTCCGCCACCAGAGCGCGCACCTCGCCGGGAGTGACGCCCAGTGCGGAGTTCCAGCGGGCGGCGTCCTCCAGCATGGCCTCGACCATGGCGGTGAACGCTGTCCCCCAGTCGGTGGCGGACAGTGCCGACTCCGCTGCCGGGTAGCCGAACCGGCCGTCCCTGGGGGTCAGTCGGTGCAGACCCGCGACGATCCGGCCCAGCTCGCGGCGCAGCAGCGAGTCACTCGCGGGGGCGATCTTGTCCGCGAGTCTGTCCCAAGGGGTGCCGTCCAGCGTGGAGATGACGAGGAAACCGTCTCCGGCGTGCAGGAGTTCGGGCATGGGCACGCCGCAGTCGGGGGAGGCCGCGGCGAGTCGGTAGACCATGGCCTCGGTCGCCATGATGCCTCGCTCGTAGCGCAGCACCGGCACGTCGTGGTGAGGGGCGAGCTTCACGACGGCGGGGCGGCCGTCGTCGAGCAGGACCCGGTACGCCGTGTTGAACCAGCCGTCGGTCAGCTCTGCTTCGACCCGGCATCCGATGCCCGTCGACGCGCGGAGCAGCGCGTCGAGTTGGGCCGGGGCCAGCTGGCGCTTGGTGTTGCTCTGCATGGCGTCTCCTTCCGTGATGGGGAGCGCTGTCATGATGCCCGCCCCCGGCATCGCCGACAACTGTCCGATCACCTCGGGTCAGGGCTTCGGGTACGACTGCCGGGAACGGTGTCGCATCACGGCTTCGGTGTTTCCGCAGCGTGCTGTGCAATATCGACGCCGTCCGTTCCTGGAGGTGTCCACATACGCTCGGGAGCACGCGGAACGCGTGCATCGCCCCAGCCGTGATCCCCCCTCCCAGCACAGCACGAAGGCCAGGCCGCCGGCGGTGACGGCCTTGACCCGGGAGAGGACGTCAGCCGAGTCCGGAACGAAGTGAAGATGGGGCTGCAGACCGTCGTGGGTGGTCACCCAGGGACGGATGGTCGCCTCCACCAGAAGCGCGTTCACGGCTGTGCACTGCTCAGCCGAATCCTGTGGATCGAACACTCGCGCCAGCTGATCCCTCCAGCGCCCAAAGCCCTCCACTTCGGCAACCATGACCTTTGGGCGACGGATCTCGTGTGCCTCGAGCAGGGATTGAACGCCCGCCGCAGTCAGCTCGGGGAGATTGATCAGATCGGCGGACAGCACCGCCCCGAGGCGGCCGTAATGATTCTGCTGCACATGACCTTCTCGGGCGTTATGAGACCCCACGTTCCGCGGACCGGCTTTCCTGACTCTTTCCCCGTACCTGGATCAGCTGAAAGTCGGAGCGGGTGACGAGCCATCCACCGGTGGCGCACCACAGGTACCGCACCATTCCCTCGGACGTGAAGTGTTCTGATACCGGTCGGCAGGTTCCGCAGGAGAGGCCACAGGAGGGGCACCACCACGATCCACGCCGCACATCTGCGATTCGGGCCATGTCCGCCAGCCTGCGGTCACTGGTCAAACACATTCAACCATTACACGGCCACCGCACCGGCCCGGCCACCGGGCCGGTGCGGTGACCGGGCCCCGGGTCTCCCTCCTCCGCTACCGGCGGGCGGCCTGCTGTCGCACGGCGGTCAGCTGTGCCTCCGCCCTGTGGAGGAGCGTGTCCAGCACGATCGGGTAGGCGCTCAGGTTCATCCGGTCCGCCAGCAGGTGTGCTGTGGCGGCGATGTGCGGATGCGTCTCGGAGGGCAGACGGGCGTAGGTGGAGGTCCACATGTTCTCGTCCGCCTGCCTGGCCTCGTCCTTGACGGCCAGAGCGCCCGCGTCCAGGGCGGCGAAGGCCAGAGCCAGGTCGATGAACGCGTGGTACAGGCCGACAGCATCCGCGTCACCGAAGCCGGCGCCGCGAAGGATGCCGAGGATCGTCTCGTCCACCTCGATCTCCCGGGGACGGCCGGTGACGCGGCTGGCGGTCAGCAGGGCGGCCTGCGGGTGCGCGAGGTAGGAGGTGTGGATGGCCAGGCCGAGAGAGCGCAGGTCGGCACGCCATTTCCCGGTGGCTGTCCAGCTGTCGAGGGCGCGCCCCATGAGTTCCTCGCCGATGGCCCGGGTCAGGTCGTCCAGGCCGGCGAAGTACCGGTAGAGGGTGCTCGGGTCGGCGCCGAGGGCGGCACCGAGCCGGCGTGCGGTCAGACCGGCACTCCCGTGCTCGCGCAGCATCCGCAGCGCCGTCGCCACGATCAGCTTCTCCGACAGCACGGTGCCGCGGCGGGTCGGCCGTCGCCTGAGCCGTTCCGTCTCCGCAACCACCTTCTTGGGCATCGCGCCCTCCCTGAGGTCTCCTTATGCCAACGCCGTAGACCTTAACCGTCGGGATCGTGTTGCATCGAAGCAGTCCTGTGGGCGTTCGCCGGGACTGTCTCGATGAGAACGGTGTGTGAGATGCGTGTACTCCTCGTAGGGGCGGGCGGCGTCGGAACCGCCGCCACCCGTATCGCGGCCCGCCGTGACTTTCTGACCCACATGGTCGTCGCCGATTACGACCTGGCCCGCGCCGAGGCGGCCGTGACCGCGCTCGGCGACCAGGAGCGCCGGTTCAGCGCGCACCGCGTGGACGCCTCCGACGAGGCGGCGGTTCGTCGGCTCCTCGCCGAGGAAGGCTGCGACGTACTGCTGAACGCGACCGACCCGCGGTTCGTTATGCCGCTGTTCAACGCGGCACTCGGCGCCGGCGTGCACTACGTCGACATGGCGATGTCGCTGTCCGTAGCGCACCCGACCGCCCCTTACGAACAGTGCGGGGTGAAGCTCGGCGACGAGCAGTTCGCGCTGGCGAAGGCATGGGAGAGCGCAGGCCGTCTGGCTCTGGTCGGCATGGGCGTGGAGCCGGGCCTGTCGGACGTGTTCGCCCGCTACGCGGCCGATGAACTCTTCGACGAGATCGACGAACTCGGCGTCCGCGACGGCGCGAACCTCACCGTCGAGGGCTACGACTTCGCGCCCTCCTTCAGCATATGGACCACGATCGAGGAGTGCCTCAACCCACCCGTCGTCTACGAAAAGGGCCGCGGCTGGTTCACCACCGCGCCCTTCAGCGAGCCGGAGGTCTTCGACTTCCCCGAAGGCATCGGCCCGGTGGAGTGCGTGAACGTCGAACACGAGGAGGTGCTCCTGATGCCCCGCTGGGTGGACGCCCGCCGCGTGACGTTCAAGTACGGCCTCGGCGACGACTTCATCGCCAAGCTCAAGACCCTTCACGCGCTGGGGCTCGACTCCACGGCGAAGGTCACCGTCCCGGGCGCGGACGGGCCGGTCCGGGTCTCCCCACGGGACGTCGTGGCCGCGTGTCTGCCCGACCCGGCCACGCTGGGCGACCGCATGAAGGGCAAGACCTGCGCGGGCACCTGGGTCAGGGGAACCAAGGACGGTGTCGCGCGTGAGGTGTACCTCTACCACGTCGTCGACAATGAATGGACGATGCGCGAGTACGGCTCCCAGGCCGTCGTCTGGCAGACCGCCATCAACCCCGTGATCGCACTCGAACTGATCGCCAACGGTCAATGGCAGGCGAGCGGTGTCCTCGGCCCCGAGGCGCTGCCACCCCGGCCGTTCCTCGACCTGCTCGGCGCGTACGGGGCTCCGTGGGGGCTGCGCGAGGAGCGCTGACCCGCGCGTTCCGCAGGCCGGGCAAGGTGGCAACTGCGCGGTGAGCACCCGACCCTGGGCTCCGGCGGGCAGGCCCCTGGCGGGCCTGGCCGGTGCCGGCCGGGGAGCCCTGGTCGCACCGATCGGCGGGATGCCGTGGGGTCAACGGGTGCACGGGTGCACGGGTGATGGCGGGATCCCGAACGGGAACACGTCTACATCTGCGCGAGCCTCACCGACAGCTGGGGGACCCGTTACAGGGCGAGCGGCAAAACGGTCTGGGCCGCCGTCGGCCTCCCACAGCCGCAGACCGACCGGCGAGGCGGCTGACACGACGCACACATCCCCTGAGCCGTACCTTCCGGCGCCGGTGTCACGAGGGATCCGTCCAGCCGCTCCGCACGGCGTGGGCGCCGGGCTGCATCCGGGTGCGGACTCCGGCCATGTCCAGGAGATGGCGCAGGCGCCGGCGCAGCGTGCGGGGTGACAGACCGATCTGGGTCGCGGTCGTCAGGTCCGTCGGACCGGCCAGGAGCAGCGCGAGGATCACGGCGCGATGAGGATCCGATCGGACGGGGAGGAGTGGCGTCCGCTCAGAGTTCCAGGATGCGGCCCTTCTGGGCCGCGAACTCGGCCTCGGACAGGATTCCTTGCTCCTTGAGCAGCGCGAGCTCCTTCAACTGGGAGATCTTCGTGTCCATCGACGCCGCGGCCGCAGGCTCGGGTGAGGGCGCGGGGGCGGCGTAGGCCTGCTGGGTCGGCGCCGTGGCGGGCTGCTCGTAGTCCTGCTGCGCCCATCGGCCGGCCTGGCGTCGTGACACGCGGTTGGATACGGCGGTGGCGGTACCGGAGATGACTGCGGTGCGGGCGACCCCGCGGAGTAGACCGGGCATGGCAGCTGTCCTTGTCGTCGGTCGGGCGTCGGCCGCTAGGCCCTGACAGGGCCTAGGAGGAGGACCGGGCCTCGGCGGCCTCCAGAGTGAGCAGGAGGTCCTCGGTCGGGATCCTGCCGTTGGCCACCATCCTGGCTCCGCTGCGGCGCAGGGCCGCTGCCAGCGGTGCGGCCCACAGGTTCTCGTACACGATGACGCCCGCGGAGTTGCCGGGTTCGAGTACGGCGGCGGCCTCCTCCAGGTCGTCGTCGCCGAGCAGGCCCGAGGAGGCGCCCTCGAACACGGACAGGTCGAGCTGCCCGTCGCCGTCCATGTCGGCGAGCTTGAGCGCTCTGACCGAGCCGTCCTCGTCCTTGCGGACGAAGGACAGGTCCAGGACCCGGATGATGTGCCGGTCGACGAGGTCGAGCAGGAGAGGCAGGCCTTCGCCGGTCATGCGGTTACCGGGGAACTCCAGGATCAGGTAGTCGACAGGCCCCATCTCGGAGAGTTCGTCGACGCTCATACCGACTCCTCGCCTGGCGGTCCGTCGCCTTCGACGGTCCGCCGCCTTCGGTGGTGCGCCGGCCGAGTCCTGCCGACCGCGCTCATTGCCGCCTCCCATTCCAACACCGCGGGACCTCGCACGCACCTTCGGGACGGACGGCTGCGGGCCACCGCCGGCCGGCGGGTTCGCAAACGGGTCCGTCGATCCGCCGGAAGCGGAGGCAAGGCCTCGGGTCGTGTCCTTGGCGGGCTACGCGGTGCGGACGGAGTGGCCGAAGCGGAGCAGGTTCTGGGGGTCGTAGGCCGTCTTGTCCGCGCACAGACGTGAGTACACCTCCGGGGTCCAGGCGCGGGCCCGGTCGGTGTCGTCGCCGGGGCGGCCGTGGAGGTTGACCATGGTGCGGCCGGTTCCGTAGGGCAGCAGCGCGGTGTACAGGGCGACAGTGGCGGCCTCCACGGACCGGGCGGCGTCCGGGTCCGGCAGGACACCTACCGACTCCGCCAGGAAGCTGGCGTCACGGGCGCAGATCGCGTCCCCCGTGGGGCCGGGCCGGGCCAGCGCGCCGCCCATGTGCCGCAGCCCGACCAGCAGCAGCGGGTAGTCGGGTGCCGCCGCTGGGCCGCACTGGCCGAGGAAGGCCGCGATCGCGTCCGGCGTCAGCTCGCGCAGCAGGGCGCACGACTCCCGTGCCGGGAGCGGCTCCTGCGGATCCATATGGATCGCGTCGACCTCTGTGTACGGCATGTCGTGCACGGTGTCGAGGACGACCGGCGCCGCCGCCCGTAGGGGGGCGAGAAGGGCGTCGCCCTCCGCCGGGTCGCCGGGCCAGGTGATGGCGACGCGGGCGAAGAAGCCGCCGCGCAGTGGCTCGGGGATCTCGGGCAGCGGCGGCATACGCAGCACGGTGAACGTGCTGCACATCCGCTCCGGGACCGTGCGTGTCCACTCTGCCCAGGCGGTCAGCAGGGCTCCGGCGTGTTCGCCGGGGCAGAAGACGCCGCCGCCGAGGACGCGGGACAGCGGGATCAGCTCGGTGACCATGTCGGTGACCACGCCGACGTTGCCCTTACCGCCGCGCAGGGCCCAGAACAGCTCAGGTTCCTCGGTGTCACTGGCCGTGCGCAGGGTGCCGTCGGGGGTGACGACGTGGAACGAGCGGACCATGTCCGCGGCGTAACCGTAGACCCGGCCCAGCACCGGCAGGCCTCCGCCCACGGTGTAGCCGACGGCTCCGGCATCGGTCGAGGTGCCGTTGAGGGCGGCGAGACCGTGCGGGGCCCCGGCATCCAGGACGTGCCGCCACTTCGCACCGGCGCAGATCGTCGCCCTGCGCGCGGCCGGGTCGATCCGGACGTCCGTCATGCGGGCGGTGCTGATCAGCAGACCGCTGTCGACGGGTGAGTTGGCCCCGTGGCCGGTGGCTTGCACGGCGACGGGCGTGCCGGTGGCGGCGGCCCAGCGCATCGCGGTCACCACGTCGCCGGTGTCGGTCGCCCCGACCACCACGTCCGGACTGTGCCGTATGGCCAGGTTGAAGCCGGTCAGTTCGGCGTCGTAGCCGTCGTCGCCGGGGTGCAGTACCGGCCCCTGGATCCGGGAGAGGGCGAACAGATCGGGGGCGTTGCTCGTAGTCATCACGTGCTCCGCGTGCTCCGCGCGTTCGGGAATGCTTCGGCTCCCAAGGGAGGCTTCGGCTCCGAAAGGAGGGCAGCGGCTGCGGTCAGACGTCGGTGGGAGCGGCGGGTGAGAGGCCGTCGGTTTCCGGGGGTCGCTCCGCGCTGTCCGCGCGGGGCCCGATGCGGGCGTCATCTCCCATCATGGCCCCGCCAACGGCGCGGCGCACGTGGGTGGGCGGCAGGGCGACCGTCGGCACAACCGTGCCGCGCTCGTCGGCGAGTGCCCCCGGCGACGGCCAGTCGCCGGCGCCAGTCGCCCCGCCCGTCGTCCGGTGGCCGGTCCGGCGCGCCTCCACGCGGGGGCGCACACTCGCGGCCGCACGGACCGCCGTCGTCGAGCCGGGTGCGATGTCCGCACGCACCGTGCGGTGGGTGGCTGCCGGACACGGACGGGCCGTGCCCGTCAGGGCGTGAACGTGAGGGCGTTCTTGATTCCCTGTGCCAGCGTCTCATCGGCGAGCCGGCGGTCGGACAGGGCGCGGGACAGCTGCACCGTCCCCACCAGCATGCTGGAAAGTCCGATGGCCTTGCCTCGGGCCGCCCGCGGATCCTCCGGCGCCGGGCGAGCGGCGATCGCGTCGATGAGGGCCCGCGCACCGTCCGTGTAGGCCCGCTTGGTGCCGTCCTGGCGGCCGGTCTCGTCGAGCAGCGCGGCGGAGGGGCATCCGGCGCCGGGGTGGCCCCGGTGCCCGGCCGACAGGCCTGCCCGAACGAGGTCCTCCGGTCCGGGGCGACCCGGCTGAAAGGTGCGGCACCGCGCCATCTGGGCGCGCAGTTGGACATGATCATCCGCGGCGGCTTCAACCTCTGTCCGCGGGAGATCGACGAGCGAGACCGCGCGGTGCTCTTGGAGCACCCCGCGGTCTCGCTCGTCGCCGTCATCGGCGTACCGCGCGACTCCCACGGCGAGGAGATCAAGGCCGTGGTGGTGAAGAAGGCCGGGAACAAAACGACCGAGGCGGAGCTCCCCGCCTGGGCGAAGGAGCGGCCTCGCCGCGTACACGTACCGCGCGTCGTCCAGTTCGTCGACGGTAAACTCACGTGGCCGTGGATGCGTTCCGGCCCTGTGTAAGGATCTTGGATCTTCAGGTGCTCACCCCCGAGCCCACGGCACCGACAAGGACGAGAGGTTTCCCCTGCCGCCCCTCATGGCCGAGCAGGCGCTCGCGTCCGAATCCCCAGCCGGTAACCCGTCGTCCCCACCGTGGACGAGATCAAGGATGCCAGGCGCGCACATCCACGCCTGGCACCCGCCGAGTGAGGAACATGATGGCCACGACAGCCGACTACGCGCGGATGGCGACCGATGACTGACGCCGCCGCGGCCGAGATTCTCGCCGACGTCCATCGCGGCGTCGGCCGCGTCCTGTTGAACCGGCCCAAGGCGCTCAACGCCCTGACCACGGACATGGTCGCCGCCATCGACGGGGTGCTCGCCGGGTGGGAGCACACGCCGCTGTCCGCCGTGGTGCTCGCCAGTACCGGCGCGAAGGCCTTCTGTGCCGGTGGAGACATCCGCACGATCCGCGAGCACAGCCTGGCCGGGGACGCCGAGGCCAGTGAGCGCTTCTTCGCCTCCGAGTACCGGCTCAACGCCCGGATCGCCGAACATCCCGTGCCGGTGGTCTCGCTCATCGACGGCCTGTGCATGGGCGGCGGTCTCGGTCTGTCCGTCCACGGCGGCTTCCGCGTCGTCACCGAGCGCGCGGTGCTGGCCATGCCCGAGACCGGGATCGGATTCTTCCCGGACGTCGGGGCCAGCTACTTCCTGCCGAGGCTGCCCGGCGCGGTCGGCATGTACCTGGGACTGACCGGGCACCGGCTCGACGCGGCCGACGCCCTGTACACGGGACTGGCCACGCACTTCGTCCCCGCGGACAGGCTCGACGCGGTCAGGGATGCCCTGGCCGACAGCCCCGGCGACCCGGTGGACGTGGTCCTGAACCGCCTCGCCGGCCGTTCCCCGGTCGAGGAGAGCGGGCTGGCGCAGGTACGTGGCGAGGTGGACTGGGCGTTCGGCGCGCCGACCCTCGGCGAGATCGAGAAACGACTGCGCCACCTCGACTCGCCCTGGGCGGCAGCCGCGTCGCTCGCCCTGGAGTCCGCCTCGCCGCAGAGCCTGGAGATCACTCACGCCCTGCTCGCCGGGGGCAGGCAGCGCACATTGCGCGAGTGTCTCGCCACCGAACTCGCCCTCACGCGCGCGACGGTTCGCACGCCGGACTTCCTGGAGGGCGTCCGCGCGGCCCTGGTCGACAAGGACCGCGCTCCCGCCTGGCGACGAGCGTCGCCCGGCGGCCCGACGCTGCCGTCCTGAGCATGTACGCCGTCAGCATGTCCGCTGTGAGCCAGGGCATCGCCTCGGCATAGGGGGCCGGCTGGTTCACGCAGGTGTGGCGGTCCGTCCGCCGGGATCCGTCCCGACCCCGCGACGGTGGCGAAGCCTGACCACCGCTCGGGCCGGAGGGGAACCGTATGGCGCGCGGTGTGGCGAGCAGGCGTACGGCGTGCAGTGGGGCGAGCAGGCGTGCGCAACGGCACGGGGACGCCTGTCGCGGCGGTTCCGCGCGACCGTGGTCGCCCTTGGATCGCACACCGGTGTCGGCGGCCCCTCACGTGACCGCGGCGGACGGAGATCTGTGACCGGCACGGTCTCAGTCGTTGCCGGGCACCATCGAGACCACGACCTTCCCGGCCTTGGTGCGGCCCTGCTCGACGTGCGCCATCGCTTCAAGTGTCCTGTCGAACGGGAAGGTGCTGTCGATGACCGGACGGAGCTTGCCGTTGTCGTAGAGGGCACCGAGTTCGCGGAGCTGGGAGCCACTGGCCTCCATGAAGAAGAACTGGTAGCGCACGCCCAGTGCCTTCGCCTGCTTGCGGACCTTACGGCTGAGGAAGTTCATCACCGCAGCGATGAACGAGGGGGCGCCGAGCTGCTTGGCGAAGCCGGTGTCCGGCGGGCCGACGACGCTGATGGCCAGGCCGCCCGGCTTCAGCACGGTCAGCGACTTCTCGAGGTTCGCTCCGCCCAGGGAGTCCAGCACCAGGTCGTAGCCGGACAGCACCTGCGAGAAGTCCTCCTTGGTGTAGTCGACGACGACGTCGGCACCGAGGCTCCGGACCAGCTTCTCGCTGCGCGTGTTCGCGGTCGTGGCCACGGTGGCGCCGAGGTGCTTGGCGAGCTGGATGACCGTCGAGCCGAGGCCACCCGCACCGGCGTGGACGAGCACCTTCTGGCCGGGTTTGACGTCGGCACGGTCGACGAGAACCTGCCAGGCGGCCAGGGCCACCAGCGGCACTGCGGCTGCCTCCTGGAGGGTGAGGGAGGACGGCTTGGGTGCGACGTCGTCCATGTCGATCGCGATGAACTCCGCGAAGCCTCCGATCCGAAGGTCGCGAGGACGGGCGTAGACCTCGTCGCCGACCTCGAAGCCGTGTACGGCGGGGCCGACCCGGGTCACGACGCCGGCCACGTCGTGGCCGAGCGCGAACGGAAGCTTGTACTTGAGGAGCTGTTTGAACTCCCCGTTCCGGACCATTTTGTCCAGCGGGTTGATGCTGGAGGCGCTCACTCTGACCAGGACGTCACGGTCTCCGACGGTGGGTTCGGGTACCTCCGTGGCGCGCGCGCCGTCCTTGCCGTACTTCTCGACGACGAATGCCTTCATGTCGGCCGCCTTTCTGGGTGGGTGGTGCGGTGGTCGATGCCGATTCCTCGCGCAGGTTCCCCTGCGCACCCGTTTCTGGTGTGCGGCCGGGTTGACGTGCTGGCGACGACGCTACTTCCTGAGTATGTAAAAGTAAACTCAGATGAGGTTGGGGTCACCCGCACGGAGGGCAGACCCGGCGCTTCTCAGGGTGCCGACAGCCGCCCCGATCGGTACACGTCCAGCTGCTCGATCGGCTCGTCCCGCTTCGGCGGCCGCGAACGTGTCCTCTGCCGTCCTTGCAGCCTCCTCGCGGCGAGGCCTCCGGTGCTCGCGGTGTGGGCGGCGGGGCTTGGCGGGACTGTCGCAGCGGGGTGGGGGAGTACCGGTTCGGTTGCGGGAGGGGGGCGGTCCGTGAAGCGCGGGGCGCGTGTGGCCGCGGCCCCGGCTGCGCCGCGCCGGATCTCGGCGGCGGGGAGGAGGCCGACGGCGTCCTGAGCGCCCCGGCGTGGCGATGTCTCCGTGTGCGGGTGGCCGGCTGTCGGCCGAGGCGGGTATGGCGCGGTCCGCCGTCTCGCGCAGTTGTCGGCCGACGCCACGGAGAGGCAGTGGCGGCAAGGTGGTCCGTGAGGGCGGGCCGGCCTGCTGAGCCCGAGCCCGAGGCCGAGCCCGAGCCCGAGCCCGAGCCCGAGCCCGAGCCCGAGCCCGAGCCCGAGCCCGAGGCTCGTCCAGTCGCCCGGCTCGGGAAGGAGGGTGCTGGGCCGTGGCAGTCGCACGGCCCGGCGGGTTTCCGGGTCAGGATCCGTGCGGTGCGGTCACGGCTTTGTGGGTCGACTCAAGGAGTTTGTCCGACAGTTCTGTGCCCGCCGTGGCCCGCGCGAGGAGGAGTGCCCCGACCAGGGTGGCCACCACGGAAAGGCCGTCGTCGGTGTCGGTCGCCATCCATGCGGCGAAGTGCTCCACTCCTGTCGCGTACGTCTCGCGCACCTCCTCGGCCGTGGGCTCGCGAGCCACGTCACCCGCGAATCCCGCGGTGGGACAACCTGTGCCGGGCTGGTCACGGTGCTCGGTCGACAGATAGAAGTCGACGAGGGCACCGCGCGCCGTGTCGTGATCACCGTGATCCGTATCGAATGACGCCAGGAGCAGGTCAAGGTCCCCGAAAGCGGCTTGAGCCGCCTCGGCGACCAGGGCCTCCTTGGAGGCGAACTGCTTGTAGAAGCCGCCCGTGGTCAGCCCGATGGACTTCATCAGATCGGCGACGCTGATGCCGTTCACGCCGCGCTCCCGAAAGAGCTGGGAGGCCGCGGCGACCGCGCGCCTGCGGTTCTCGATCGCTTGTGCTTGGGAAACGCGACTCATCAGTCACCTGCCCACGATAGATAGTGATGCGCATCTATCGTATCCGATGCGCCGGGCCACCGGTCGAGGCGACTCGGTTCGCGACTTGGCCCGCACCCGGATCAGTGCCCGCACCCGGATCAGTGCCCGCACCCGAGTCAGTGCCCGCACCCGGATCAGTGCCAGCATCCGAGTCAGTGCCTGGGCACGCCGCGAGGGGCGGCCGGACGTTCCCGGCTGCCCCTCGCACCTGTTCCAGTGGTCCGGCGTTGCGCTGCGGATCCGCTGCCTGGTCAGGTCAGCCGGCGGCGGATCCACCAGGCGCAGAGCCCGGTCAGGGCCAGGGTGAGGCCGAGGTAGAGCCCGGTCTCGGCCCATTGAAGAGCCCAGAAGTTGCCGGCGGGCTGGTACGTCACCTGCTGCTCGTAGCCCAGGGCGCCGAGGTCGGCGACACAGCGGTCGACCTGCTGCAGGGCGGGCGGGCCCGACTCGGTGCGCAGGCATTCGGCGAAGGACGACGGCACAGGGGCCGGCTGACCGGCGGCGTTCAGGGTCTGCTGGGAGGTGACCCATGCCCCGGGCACTTCTTCGAGGTGCGCGACGATCTGCCTGGCGCCGTCCTGGATGCTGATGGGGGCGCCGTCGGCCTCGATCGGCACGATGGTCCGGTCCGCGGCGGCCAGGTGGGCCCGGATCCACATCGGCACGACGATCTGGACGGCGGCGTAGAGGGCTAACGTGGTGGCCATCGCGGGCAGCGTGCGGCGGATGACGAGGCCGAGGGCGACGCCCAGGACGAAGGCGAAGGCGGCATGGGCCATGGGGACGACACCCCGTGCGGCGAAGGCCACGGGGTCGAGTCGCGGGAAGTACGTGTCCGTCGCGCCACCGCCGTTGACAGCCCGGTCGATGGGGCTGCTCCACCAGCTCACGGCGAGGCTGGTCAGTCCGGCAGCGGTCATGGAGGCCGCCGCACCAAGGCCCAGCTTGGTCGCCAGCCAGCGGGTGCGGGTGACGCCCTGGTTCCACGCGAGGTAGTGGGTGCCGGTCTCCAGTTCACGGGAGATCAGCGGCGCGCCCCAGAACATCCCGATGACCGCCGGCACGGCGAGCACGACCAGCAGTCCGGTGTAGTAGAGGGTCTGGTCCGAACTGGAGACCCGGTCCACCAGGCTGCTGCCGGTCGTCCGGTAGAGGTCGGCCAGCTGCGGGCCAGTGACCGCCAGCGTGGCGGCGAGGGCGGCCACCGCGGCGAACATCACGGCGGCCGGGGTGCGGAACTGGCGCCAGGTCAGCCAGATCATCGGAGTACCTCCAGTGCGGGCCGGGTGTCACGTACCGCATCGGCGGGCCGGGTCATATAGGCCAGGACGATGTCTTCCAGACCGAGCGGGCTGACGGTCCAGGACGGATCGTGGACCGCCGTGTCGGTGCGCACCAGGAGGGTGGTCTGCCGTTCGGTGTGGCTGGCGGTGATGACGTGCTGACCAGCCGGGAGAGTGCCCGGGTCCCGGCGTGGACCGGTGAGCCGGTGGTGGCAGGCGACAAGGTCGTCGATGTCGCCGGCCACCTGCACCCGGGAGTCGACCAGGACGATGAGGTAGTCACAGGCCCGCTCCACGTCGGAGACCAGGTGGGAGGAGAGCACGACGCTCAGCTCGTGCTCGGCAACGGCCTCCATCAGGTCCTGCATGAACTCCCTGCGGGCAAGGGGGTCGAGGGCGGCGACCGGCTCGTCCAGGACGAGCAGTTCCGGGCGCTTGGCGATGCCCAGGGTGAGGGCGAGCTGCGCGCGCTGCCCGCCGGACAGTTTGCCGGCCTTCTGTTTGAGGTCCAGGCCGAGCCGCCGGATCCGCTCGCGGGCCAGGACGTCGTCCCAGCCGGGGTTGAGGCGGGCACCCAGCCGCAGGTGATCGGTGATGCTCAAGGCGGCATAGGTCGGGGTGTCCTGGGCGACGAAGCCGACCTTGGCCAGTTGCTCGGGGCCGCTGGCGGGACGGCCGCCGCACACCTCGATGGTGCCGGTGGTCGGGGTCAGCATCCCGGAGGCCAGGTTCAACAGCGTGGATTTGCCCGCCCCATTGGGCCCGACCAGCCCGACGACCCGCCCGGCGGGCACGTCCAGATCGCAGTTCTGCAGCGCCCAGCGCTGCTTGTATCTCTTGCCCAGGGCCTGTGCCCGTAATACGGCGTTCACGCTACGTCCTCTCCGGCGGCGGTGTGAAAGGTGGTCATGAACAGGGCCTCGATGGACTCCTCGCCGAGGCCGGCCAGGCGGGCCTTGGCGAGCCACCGCCGCAGCTCCTTCTGGAGCGGGCCGTGCGCGGCGAGCGAAGCGTCGGCCAGCGTCCGGGTCACGAACGTCCCCACTCCCGGCCGGGCGGCCACCAGGCCCTCGTGCTCCAACTCCCGGTACGCCTTGAGCACGGTGTTCGGATTGACCGCCATCTGCCGGGCCACCTCCTTGACCGTGGGGAGCCGATCCCCCTCATTGAGCAGGCCCAGCCTCAGCGCGTGGCGCACCTGCTGGACCAGCTGCTGGTACGGAGACAGGCCGGACCGGCTGTTCAGGTGGAACTCAATCACCAGTTCCTCCATTTATCTAGTTGCCTAGTACTTTAGCCTGCTCATGTGATGCTCGGTCAACGGGAAAGGTGCGGCAGCGGCCGAAACCGATGGCGCGACGGTGCGGGAGAGCAGTGAGACCCAGTGAGACCCTTGGTGCCCGGCGGACGGCGAAAGGCGAACGGCGAACGGTCCTGACGGTGGTGTCGAGGTACTTCCTTGCCCGGGGCGCCGGCTGGTTCCTGGTGCAGGGGGAGTCGGCCCGGACGACGGTGATCTCCGGGTGCGGCAGGGTGAACCTGACCGGTGATCCCCGTGCCGCGACGTTCTCGGGCCGCGGCGTCTGTGGCCACGACCAGGAGGACGAGGCCGGGGACGTCGCGGATGAGGTGTCTCTTCCGGCCGCCGATCAACTTTCCGTCATCCCGCCCTCGCGTGCCTCGCTGACGGTCGGCCTCGGCGGCCTTGACGCTCCGCGAGCCGACGATCGCCGACGCCGCGCGAGGTGTCTTCCCGCCGGCCGGGCGGACCCGTATCCCGCATCCCCTCTGCTGGAGGAGCGGTCTCTGTTCGTGGCCGGTGGCCGGTGGCGAGGCGTTGACTGAAGCCGGTTAGATAGTTATCGTAATCTAAACGAGGAGGCCGCTTCGGCCCTGCTCACTCGCAGACCAGAAATGAGATCCACCCATGACCACGCAGAACAAGACCGCTGTCGTCACCGGCGCGTCCGCCGGCCTGGGAACCGCCTACGCGCAGCGGCTTGCCGACCGTGGCTACGACCTGATCCTGGTGGCGCGCAACACCGCGCGGCTGGAGACACTGGCGTCGGACATCCGCAGCCGCACCGGCCGCACGGTGGACATCGTCACCGCCGACCTCACCGACGCGGCACAGATCTCCGTGGTCGAGGAGCGGCTGCGGACCGACGAGAGCATCGAGGTGCTGATCAACAATGCCGGCGGTGCGCTGCTCACCCCGCTGACCGGCTCCGACGCGGCGGCCTACGAGGCGCTGGTCAATCTCAATGTGACAGCGCTGACCAGGCTGACCATCGCGGTCCTGCCGGGGCTGACGGCCCGTGGGCACGGCACCGTGGTGAACATCTCCTCTGCCATGGCTCTCAACATCCTGCCCGTCAGCGCCGTCTACAGCGGCACCAAGAGCTACGTGCTGACATTCACCCAGGCTCTGCAGCAGGAACTCGCCGAGAGCCCCGTCACCGTCCAGGCCGTGTTGCCGGGCGCTGTCCGTACCGACCTCTGGGACGGCTCCGGCGTCGACCTCGAGGCGTTCCCCGACGAGTGGGTCATGAACGTGGACGACGCCGTCGACGCCGCGCTCGCCGGCCTCGACGCGGGGGAGCCCGTCACCATCCTGTCGCTGCCGGACATCAGCGACTGGGAGTCGTACGAGAAGGCACGTCAGGCGCTCGTCCCGAACCTGTCGCAGAAGGTCCCGGCCGCTCGCTACCGCGGCTGACCGCTACCGCTGCTCCGGCTCCGGTGCCGTTCACCTTGTGACGACGGCCTCTGTACGACGGCCACTTGGTACTGCGGCCGCTCGCACGCAGCGGCTTCTTGGGGCAACGCCCCGGCCGCTGCCTCCTCCCCATGCACAAGCAGCCGGGTCCCAGCACCGCCCATGGCAGCGGTGATGTGCACGGCATGCCCGTCCCGTCGTCCATGGTGGAAGACCATCGGGCCCGTCCGGGCCGGTCACCGCGTACGTGCCACTCCCGCCGGCCCGGCCTGTCCCAGCTCTCTCACCCTTTATCCAAGGAAACATCCATGCTGAACGCCCTGTGGAACCCGATCGTCGCCGGAGAGATCTCCCTGCCACACAGGCTGGCGATGGCGCCCATGACGCGGGACCGGTCCACCCCGGAAGGCGTGCCGACCGAGCTGAACGCCGAGTACTACGCCCAGCGCGCCTCCCACTCCTTCATCATCACCGAAGGCACGCAGCCCAACGCCGACGGGCAGGGCTACATCCTCACCCCCGGTATCCACTCCGAGGAGCACATTGCCGGCTGGCGCACGGTCACCGACGCCGTGCACAAGGCCGACGGACGCATCGTCATCCAGCTCATGCACGCCGGTCGGATGTCCCACCCGGACAACACCCCTCACCACCGGCAGCCGGTGGCCCCCTCCCCGGTCCGGCCGGCGGGCACCATGTTCACCCCCACGGGTCCTCAGGAGATGCCGGTACCGCGCGAGTTGTCCACCGAGGAGGTCGCCGCGACGGTCCAGGACTTCCGGCGCGCCGCGGCAGCCGCCATCGCGGCCGGCGCCGACGGCGTCGAGATCCACGGCGCCAACGGCTACCTCGTGCACCAGTTCCTCGCCGACAACACCAACCAGCGCACCGACCGGTACGGCGGCTCCATCGACAACCGCATCCGTTTCGCCGTCGAGGTCGCCACCGCCGTGGCCGAGGAGATCGGCGCCGGCCGCACCGGCTTCCGGATCTCGCCCGGAAACCCGTTCAACGACATCGCGGAGAGCGACACCCACGAGTTGCACCCCGCGCTCGTGCGCGCCCTCGCCCCGCTCGACCTCGCCTACCTGCACATCGGCCACGGCGGCGACGACGAACTCCTGCACACCCTCCGCAAGCTGTGGCCCAACACCTTGGTCCTCAACCGGGCCGGCACCGACATCGCCACCCCGCGCCAAGGACATCGAGGACGGCCTGGCCGATGTCGTCACCGTCGGCGTGATGGCACTCGCCAACCCCGACCTGGTCGAGCGCGTACGCACCGACGCGCCCCTGAACACCCCCGACCCCGCCACCTTCTACGGCGGCGGCGAGGCCGGCTACACGGACTACCCCACCTACGCTGCCTGAACGCCCCCGGCGACACCGGTCCTGGCGGGCCGGTGTGTCCGGATGACCCATGGAGCCCCGGTCCGGCAGGTGACGGTCGGGGCGGCCGGCCATGAGGGCGCTTCAGCAGTACGCGTCTTGCCGCGCGCGACCCGGGCTCCCCTCCTTGCGGGCCGGCGTCGAGGACCCCGTGGCCGGCACCGGCCTTTCGGTCCGGGGCACAGCCGGGCCCTCCGCCGTCCGCAAGTTCAGTTCACCTGTGGAACATCACGTATCCCGCGTCCGGCACCGAGACCGTGCCGTCCTCGCCGGCTGCCGTGATCCGGGTGCCGTCCGGGCTGAACACCGGCGTCCACACCTCGCCGTCGCGGCCGCGCAGCACCACCGGGTCTCGCAGCGTCGTGCCGTACCGCCACACCCGTATCGCGCCGTCGCCGCCGCTGGTGGCGAGGCACCGGCCGTCCGGACTGAACGAGACGCCGAGGACCTGCCCGCCTTGGTAGTCCGATCATCTGAGCAGCTGCGCGTCGGGGGCGGGCCGGAACGATGATCGAGCTCATGATGATGAGGGGCGGCCGGTCGACAACCGTCTTGCCGCTGTCCCCGTGCCGGGATGGCGGCAAAAAGGTGTCGACCGGCCGTTTCCGGGCGTCCGTGCGGGTGCAGGCGGTCTTCACGGGGCACTGCCGGCAATCGTCCGGGAGGACTGGACGGTGACGCAGGGTGCGAGGGGTGGCGGCGTCGGCCATCGGCGGCTCACCTTGTCCTGCGGGCAGGTGACCTCCTTCGCAATCCAGTTGCTCGAGAAGGCCTCGCGGTGGAACACGGTGCCCTTGCGGGGCTGGGCTGCCGGGTGCTCCTGGCCCTGATCGGTCCGACGAGGCCCAGCTCGAAGCCGTCCACCGCTGGGGGCCGACGCAGCCCCAAGACCCGGGAAAGCTGAGTATGTAATAGTAAACTTAAGCTCGGTTAGGATCGCTCCATGGATGCGTGGACCGAAATTCTTCAAGACACCGGCATGGACCCCCGCCTCGACCGGGACGTGTCCAACTGCTCGATCGCGCGGACTCTCGAGATCGTGGGTGAGAAGTGGACGATCCTCATCCTGCGCGAGGTGTGGTACGGATCATCCCGGTTCGGTGACTTCGAACGTGTCCTGGGCTGTCCTCGTAACCTGCTGGCGGCGCGGCTTCGGATGCTGGTGGAGGAAGGGATCCTGGCGACCGAGACGTACAAGGAGCCCGGTGCGCGGAGCCGGCCGAAGTATGTGATCACCGCAAAGGGCATGGATCTGGTGCCGGCCGTGATGGGGCTGCTGCAGTGGGGCGACCGGTACCGCGCCGACCCGCAAGGGCCGGCGGTACTGGCGCGACACCGTGAGTGCGGTGCGCGCGTCGACGTCGAGATCCGTTGCGAGCAAGGCCACCCCGTGCAGGTGAAGGACATCGAGAGCGTCCCCGGCCCGGCCTTTCGTATGCGTTCGCCTGAGTGAGCTGAGGACGCCACCGTCAGCCTTCCGCCATCCGGCCCGTTGTGTCGCGTCGGTGGAGAACCACTCCTGAAGGGGCGCTCCGGAGACCGGGCGGCCTGACGGGCCGGCTCCGGGAGGCCAACGTGCTCGTACCGGGGGCCGGGCCTCGAAGTGGACGGGGAGGGTGTCGGCGAGGTCGGGCGCGGGCCGTCCGCCGTGTGGATCCGCAGGTCGGGTGCTGCCACGACTCCAGCTGATGCTCGCGTGAGGAACTCCGCGGCTTCACAGCCGGTGGCGCAGAGGTGGTCGCGCCGGGCGCCGGGCTGGACCTGGTGTGGGCCGACGTGTGCGATGGCCGCCGCGCAACCGCAAGCCGGTTCGTGGTCGTCGTCCGGTGCGGCCGTCCCGAGGCAGCCTCGGCGCCTCCTCATGCTGGGACCTACCTATACCCCATGTTCTTGTTCCGTCGTGGCCCGAAGCGGGTCACCGTCCAGCAGGCGGCCGAGCGGACCGGCGCCGAGGGTGACGCCGTCCTGCTGGACGTGCGGGAGCAGCAGGAATGGCAGGTCGGCCACGCGCCGCACGCCGTCCACCTGCCGCTGACCATGCCGGCCGCCGGTGCCGCACTGCCGGATGTCGCACAGGGGCGCCGCCTCATGGTGGTCTGCCGGTCGGGAGGCCGGTCCCGCCGAGCCGCTGTTCTCCTCGCGGGACGCGGGACGCGGGACGCGGGGCCGACGTCGTCGACGTGACCGGCGGCATGCAGGCGTGGGCCGCGGGCGGCCTGCCCGTGGTCGAGCGGAGTGGCAGGGCCGGCTCGACAGCGTGACCCCCCTGCTCAACGCCCTGGCCACCGGCGCCGTCGTCGGGCAGGTGCTCGGGGCGCTGGGCGGGGG
>NZ_JARGEF010000096.1:0-27358 GCF_033794725.1 Streptomyces sp. ID05-39B
CATGAGTGTTGTGTGCGGTGTGTGGAGGTGTATGTGGGGGTGGGGGGCGTGGGAGTGGTTTTCTGCGTTGACGATTCCGCCTGGGGTCAGGCGTGGCTGGGTTGCGCGGGGAGCTCTGTCCAGACCAGGTTGTTGCCGGGGGCGTGGGGGGGGGGGTGCGGTTGGGCGGGCGGTGCGGTGGTCGGCGGCGCTAACGCCCCGCCAGCAGCACCCGGTGCATCGGTGTGTCCAGGAGAGCGACCCGTCGCAGCCCGGCATCCGCCAGCCACTGGTCGTAGTCCTGGACGGTGTACGCGTCCCCACCCCCCGTCGCCAGCATCGACGCCGCGAACAACCGGAAGAACCGGTTCTGTACGTTCCCGGAGCCGGCCTCCTCGTCGACGATGTGGTCCACGATCGCGATGACGCCGCCCTCGTCGAGCCCCTTCGCCGTCTTCAGCAGCAGCTCGTGCGCCGACTCCGGCGTCTGGAGGTGGAAGATGTTGACGAACAGCGCGAGGTCCGTCCCGTTGCCCCAGTCGTCGTTCCAGAAGTCCGCCGTGAGCGGCGAGAACCGCTCGCTGACGCCCAGCCGTTCCGCCTGCTCGGCGGCGATGGCGGTGATCCGGGGAGCGTCCAGTCCGCGTGCGGTGAGCTTCGGGAACGCCTGGAGCAGCAGGTGGCTGTAGATGCCGGTGCCGCAGCCGACGTCGAGGAGGACGGCCTCGGTGTCGTCGCCCCAGCCCCGCTCGCGCAGCGCCTCGGCGAGGACGGAGACGACGGGCGGTGCCCAGAAGTTGATGCCGCGGGCGAGGGAGGTGTAGTCCTCCTCGGATATCTGGTTGACCTGCTGTCCGCCGTGCTCGCCGCGCGCCCCGCCTCGGACGTTGTCGGCGAGGTGCCGCCAGGCCTGCCAGGCGACGTTGCGGTCGTGGGTGATCTTTCCGGCGAGGCTGTAGAGCCCGTCGGGGGCGAACACGCCGCGCAGGGAGGCGGGCAGGGTGTAGACGGCCTGGCCGTCGCCGCCGCGTTCACGCTGGACGATGTCGTAGGCGTGCAGTCCGTCGAGCAGGACGCGGGTGGCGCGCAGGTCGGTGCCGAGGGTCTCGGCGAGGCCGGCCGCGGTGGCGGGGCCCTCGGTGAGGGTGGCGAAGACGCCGAGGTCCTGGGCGGCTTCGATGACTCCGGGCGCCCACATGCCGATGAGGTGCTCGTAGACGCGGTGGGTGGCGCGGGCGCCGTCGTCGTCGGCGGGCAGCAGGCGGGTGTCGACGAGCGGGGTGTGGTTGGCGGTGGCCTTGGGCGTGAGATCGACGGGCGCGGTCATGGCAGGTCTACTCCCGGTCTGGGGTGGTTGGGTGAGGTCGGTGGAGCGGCCGGTCACACGACGATCCCGCCGTCGATCCGGAGCACGGCGCCGGTGATGTACGAGGCCTTGTCGGAGGCGAGGAAGGCGATGGATTCGGCGACTTCCTCGGCGCTGCCGAAGCGGCCGAGCGGTACGGCGGCGAGGGTGCGGGCGCGCTGTTCCTCGGTGAAGGCCCCTGCGGTCATGTCGGTTTCGATCATGCCGGGGGCGACGGCGTTGACACGGATGCCGAAACGGGCGGCTTCCTTGGCGAGGGCGCAGGTCAGGCCGATGATTCCGGCCTTGGACGCCGAGTAGTTGCCCTGTCCGGGGTTGCCGGCGCCGGAGACGCTGGACAGGGTGATGATGACGCCCGACTTCCGTTTGACCATGGGGAAGAGGGCGGCCCGGCAGAGGTGGGCGGTGCCGTCGAGGTTGGTGTCGATGACGTCCTGCCAGTCCTGGTCGGACATCAGCAGGAGGGGACGGTCGCGGGTGATGCCGGCGGAGGCGACGGCGACGGCGACGGGCCCGAGCTCGTTCTCGGTGCGGGCGACCCAGTCCCGTACGGCGCGGGCGTCGACGACGTCGAGCCGCTGGGCGAGCCAGCGCACCCCGAGTTCGTCCAGTTCCTTGCCGAGGCTGCCGGCGGCCTCCTCGTCGGAGCGGTAGGCGAAGCTGATGTCGTACCCGTCCTGGGCGAGCCGCAGGGCGGTGGCCCGCCCGATGCCGCGCGACCCTCCGCTGATCAGTGCGGTCCCGACGGCGTTCCCGGCGCCACTCCCCGCGGCGGTCCCGGCAGCGCTGCGGGCGTCCGCCCCGGCACGGCTCGCCGCGCCGGCGTTCGCCGTGCTCACGGCGCCTCCCCGAGGAGCCGTACGACCGCGCAGGCGATCGAGCCGTCACGGTCGACGGAGGTGATCACGGCCGGTCTGCCGTGGGCCTGCGGCGTGCGCCGGGCGGTGGCCAGGAGTGCGGCGAGCTGGAAGGCGGCGGAGGCGCCCGCGGTGTCGCCGATGCGGTCGTGGACGTCGACGCGGGTGGCCGCTTCGGCGCCGAACAGCCGCCGCAGCAGGGCGGTTTCGACGTGCCCGACGCGTCCGGTGAGTCCGCCGCCGACGGCCGCCCACACCTCTGACGGCTCGACGCCGGCGGCGGCGAGGGCGTCGCGGACGGACGATTCGGCCGTGCTGGCGAGTTCGTCGTCGACGTCCACGCGGATGTCCACGGCGAGGAGCTCGGCCAGAGCGGTGCGACCGGCCGGTATGCCATTGCCCGGTTCGACCAGGAGGAGTGCGCAGCCCTCGCCGAGCGGTCCGGCGCTCTCGTCGGCGCCCCGGGTGTGGTGCTCGATCCAGGAGCGGGACGGCGAGTACTCCTCGACGGCGCCGACGAGGACCCGTTCGGCGCGGCCCGCCGCGAGGAGGCGACGGGCGTAGCCGAGGGCGATGAGCCCGGTGGGCCGGCCGCCGGCGAGGGTGGTGTTGGGCCCCTGGAGGCCGAACCGGATGGCGCTGGCGGCGGCGGGGCAGTTCATCAGCACGTTCGGCATGAACTGGGCCGGCACGTCGTACGGCTTCTGGCCGGTGAAGGAGGCCATGGCGAAGTCGTGCTGGCTCTGCGCGCTGCCGAGGGTGGTGCCGAGGACCAGCGCGGTGCCGGTGCCGACCGGGACCGGCCGCAGTTCACGGGAGGCCTCGTCGAAGAGTTCCCGTACGGCGGTGACGGCGAGGCCGGTGGCCCGGTCCATGGTGCGGGTGCCGGCCCGGCCGAGTACCTCGCGCACCTCGAATCCGGGTACCAGGCAGGCCTCCTGGGCTGCGTGGCCTTCGGGGACGGGGACGGCCCGGCCTGCGCCGGAGTCCTCCGTCACGATGCCCCGCGCGTAGTCGGCGCTCGTCACGCCGTAGGGCGAGACGGCCGACCAGGCGGTGATGAAGTGGCGGTCCGTGGGGACCGCGACGGTCGTCATGATCAGGTCTCCTCGTGTCTGCCGAGGACGACGGCGGCGTTGTTGCCGCCGAACGCCAGGCCGTTGTTGACGACGACCCTGAGGTCGGCTGCGACGGCGTGGTTGGGCACGCAGTCGACGGGGCATTCGGGGTCGGTGGAGCGGTGGTTGACGGTCGGCGGGATGAAGCCGTGGGTCAGCGCGAGCGCCGAGGCGGCTGCACCGAGGGCGCTGGCGGCGCCCATGGAGTGGCCGAGCATCGACTTCAGGGCGACGGTGCGCGGCGGGTGGTCCCCGAACACCTGGCGGACGGCCCGGATCTCGGTGACGTCGTTGGTGGGGGTGCCGGTGCCGTGCGCCGAGACGAGGTCGACCTCCTCGGGCTTGACGCCCGCGTCGGCCAGCGCGAGCCGCATGACCTGGGCGACGCTGTCCATGTTGGGCGCGGTGGGGTGGTGGGCGTCGCAGTTGAGGCCGTAGCCGAGGAGTTCGGCGTAGATGCGGGCGCCGCGGGCGCGGGCCGAGTCGAGGCTCTCCAGGAGGAGGATGCCCGCGCCCTCGGCGGTGAGGAGTCCCTCGCGGTCGGCGTCGAAGGGCCGGCAGCGGTCGGAGGCGACCAGGCCGAGCCGGTGGAATCCGGCGAAGGTCCGCCGGGTCAGGGCGTCCGCCCCGCCGACGAGCGCCCACTCGGCCTCGCCGGAGCGTACGGCGTCGTAGCCGTCGCCGACGGCGTAGTTGCCGGCCGCGCAGGCGGTGCCGAGCACGGAGGGCACCGCGCGGGGCAGCCGCAGTTCCTTGACCACGGCGAGGGCCAGCCGGTGGGCGGCGAGCCGCCCGACGCCGACCGGGTCGAGCCCGGCGGGTTCGGTGCCGTTCGCCTGGGCCTCGACGAGCCGGTCGAGGGCGTCGGCCTCGCCGTCGGTGGTGCCGACGGTGACCAGTCCCGGCCCGCCCCGCAGGTCCGCCGGGTCGAGCCCGGCGTCGCTCACCGCCATGCGGGCGGCGGCGACGGAGAACTGCGTGGCGCGGCCGAGCTGTTCGGCCGGCGTGTGGCGGACCCATGCGGACGGGGTGAAGTCGTGCACCTCGTGGGCGAGCTGCCTGCGGAATCCGGTGCTGTCGAAGCGGGTGATGGGACCCGCCCCGCACCGGCCCTCGCGCAGGCCCCGGGTGAACTCGGTGACGCCGTTGCCGATGCTGGACAGGACCCCGATCCCGGTCAGCACCACACGCCGGGCGGTCATCGCGCCGCGGCCCGAGACAGCACCTCGAGGACGGCCTCGAGGTTGACCATCTTGGGCAGTTCGTCCTGCTCGATCGTCACGCCGAACGTCTTCTCCAGCGTGGACAGCAGCTCGATCGCGGCCAGGGAGTCGGCGCCGTACTCGTCGACGAACAGGCCGGTCGAGGTGAGCTCCTCCTCCAGTTCGAGGGCGTCGGCGACGATCGCTCTCACCTGGGCCTCGACGGTCTCGTCGATGGTGATGGCACTCATGGTGTCGGTTCCTTTTCTGCGTGGTGTCGTGGTGCTCGGTGTGGTGGTGGGCGGTGGGCGGTGGTGTTGCGGTGCGGTCAGCTCGCCTCGGCGAGGCTCCTGGGCCGCAGGTCCGTCCAGTTCCGCTCGATGTGGTCGAGGGCCTCGGCCCGGCCGGTGTCGGTCAGGACGGCCTTCCAGCCGTCGGGTATCTGCGCGAACGCCGGCCACAGGCAGTGCTGGCCTTCCTCGTTGACCAGCACATGGAATGTCCCGGTCTCGTCGTCAAACGGATTTCCCATTACCGTGACGTGTCCCTTCTCTTTCCACGGACGCGGGCGCACTTATCCCGCGCGGGCATTTCATGGAATCCCTCAGAATTCACATCCGATTTCTTCGGCTGTCATTCCATGAGGTCGGTCAGTACGCGGGCCACGGCCGCCGCGGGGGCGGCGTCCAGCATTCCGTCGTGGTCGGCGTCCACCTCGTGGCGGACGATCCGGCCGGCGGTGTGGGGGGCCCAGACGGATTCGCCGGTGGCGTGCGTGTCTCCTCGCGTCGCCGCGAAGAAGTGCAGGTCGCCCTGGTGGAGGCGGGGACGGTGGGTGTCGGCGAGTGTGTCGAGCGCCCGGATGACCCGCAGCAGGCGGGCGTACTGGTCGTCGGTCAGCTCCGCCAGCGCGTCGCCGGCGGCGCCGAGCCTGGCGCGCAGTTCGCCGCTCAGGACCGCGTCGTCGGGAACCTCGTCCGGCGACACTTCCGACGTCCCGTCCACGTCTGCCGGGAATCCGTCGAGGTTCGCCAGCAGGGCGACCTTTTCCCCGGACTCCACGAGCTGGCAGGCCATTTCGTGGGCGACCAGCCCGCCGAACGACCAGCCAAGAATATGATACGGGCCATCCGGCTGGATTTCCACCATTCTTTCGACATATTGTGCGGCCATTTCGGAAACGGATTCCGGCTGCGGGGCGTCGTCCTGGATTCCGCCGGCCTGGAAGGCATGGACGGGCGTGTCCGGGAGGTGGGCGGCCAGGGACAGGAAGGGCCAGCCGAGGCCGACCCCGCCGTGCACGCAGAACAGGGGCGGACGGCTGCCGTGCGGGCGGATCGCCAGCACGGGCGTGAAGGCGGCGTCCCCCGAGGTCTGCGATGCGGCCACAGCACCGCCGAAAGCCACGGAGTCCAGCGCGGCCAGCGCCGCCGCCGTACGGTGCACGAACACGTCCGCCGGTGTGAACCGGACTCCGGCCGCCTTGGCCCGGCCCACCAGCCGGATGGAGCGGATGGAGTCGCCGCCGAGGGCGAAGAAGTCGTCGTCGGCGCCCACCTGTTCCGCTCCCGTCCCGAGGGTCTCGGCGAACAGGCGGCACAGCAGTTCCTCGCGCGGGCCGGCCGGTGGGCGGCCGCCCGTCGGAGCCGGTGCGGCGGGCGCGGGCAGCCGGCTGCGGTCCACCTTGCCGTTCGGGGTGAGCGGGAGGGTGTCCAGGACGACCAGGGCGGCCGGGACCATGTAGTCGGGCAGCCGGCGGGCCACCCGGGAGCGCAGGTCGGCCGGTTCGGTGCCGCTCGCGGTGACGACGTATCCGGTGAGCCGGTCCCCGTGGACCACCACCGCCGACTGTTCGACGTCCGGGTGGCCGGTCAACGCGGCCTCGATCTCGCCGAGTTCGATGCGGAAGCCGCGGATCTTGACCTGGTGGTCGACCCGGCCGAGGTAGTCGATCGTGCCGTCGGGCCGCTGCCGTACGAGGTCGCCGGTGCGGTACATGCGGGCGCCCGACGCGCCGTACGGGTCGGCGACGAAGCGTTCGGCGGTGAGGCCGGGGCGGCCGTGGTAGCCGCGGGCCAGGCCGACGCCGCCGATGTACAGCTCGCCGGTGGCGCCGGTCGGCACGGGGTGCAGGTCGGGGCCGAGGACATAGGTGCGGTTGCCGCCGAGGGGGCGGCCGATGGGCGGGGTGCCGGTGCCGTCGAGTTCGGTGGCGGTGGACCAGATGGTGGTCTCCGTCGGGCCGTACAGGTTGGTCAGCTTCCGGGTGGCGGCGGCCAGCCGGGCGGCGAGGGCGGGGCTGATGGCCTCGCCGCCGGTCAGCGCGTGCAGGCCCGCGAGAGCCTGCGGGTGTTCGGTGACCAGGGCGTGCCACAGGGTGGGGGTGGCCTGCATGACGGTGGCGCCGGAGTCGGTGAGCAGGGCGGCGAGGGCGTCCGGGTCGCGGACGGTGTCGTGGGCGGCGAGGACCAGGCGGGCGCCGGAGATCAGCGGTCCGAACAGTTCCAGGTTGGCGATGTCGAAGCCGAAGGTGGTGACCGCGACGAACCGGTCCTCCTCCCCCAGTTCCAGGCGTGCGCGCAGGTCGGCGAGGAAGTTGGCGAAGGCGGCGAAGGAGATCACCACGCCCTTGGGGCGGCCGGTGGAGCCGGAGGTGTAGATGGTGTAGGCGGCGTCGGCGGGTGCCGGGTCGCCGGTGAAGGCGGGTGCTTCGGGGACGGCTTCGTCCAGGAGGAGCCGCGGTACGGCGTCCAGGGCGGGCAGGCCGCCGGCCACGTCGGTGGTGGTGAGGGCGAGGACGGGTCCGGCGTCCTCGACGACGTACCCGATGCGTTCGGCGGGGTAGGCCGGGTCGATGGGCAGGTAGGCGGCGCCGGCCTTGTGGACGGCGAGGACGGCCACGGCCAGTTCGGCCGAGCGGCGCAGCGCGACGGCGACCAGGCTGCCGGGTCCGGCGCCCCGGGCGCGCAGGGCGCGGGCCAGGTGTTCGGCCTGTTCGTCCAGCTCGCGGTAGGTGAGGGTGCGGTCCTCGGTGACGAGGGCGGTGCGGTCGGGGTGGGTGGCGGCCCGCTGTGCGAACCAGCGGTGCGGCGGGCCGTCGTAGGCGTGGGCGGGGGTCTGGTTCCACTCCGTCAGGAGCGTCTCGCGTTCGCCGGGCAGCAGGGCCGAGACGGTGCTGAGGGGTCGGCCGGGGTCGGCGGTCAGGGCGTCGAGGAGGTGGGCGAACCGGTCGGCGAGGCGTCGGGCGGTGTCCTCGGTGAAGAGGTCGGCGCTGAACTCCAGCCGTCCGGCGAGCCCGGCGGGCGCGCCCGCGGTGTCCTGTTCCTCGGCGAGGTCGAAGGCGAGGTCGAAGCGCGCGCCGCCGGTGGCAGCTGCGCCGAACTCGACGTCCAGACCAGGGAGTTCGAGGTGGGGCCGGGTGTTGTTGTGCAGGGCGAGCAGGGTCTGGAAGAGGGGGTGGCGGGCGAGGGAGCGGGTCGGGGCGAGGGCCTCGACGAGCTTCTCGAAGGGCACGTCCTGGTGGGCGTAGGCGGCGAGGTCGGCCGTGCGGACACGGTCGAGAAGGTCGGTGAAGGTGGGGTCGCCGGAGACGTCGGTGCGCAGGACGAGGGTGTTGACGAAGAAGCCGACCAGGTCGTCCAGTCCCTCGTCGGTGCGTCCCGCGACCGGGGTGCCGAGCGGCACGTCCTGGCCGGCGCCCAGTTTGGCGTAGAGGGCGGCGAGGGCGGCCTGGAGGACCATGAAGAGGCTGGCGCCCGAGCGGGCGGCGAGGGCTGTGGCCCGGCGGTGGGTGGCGGCGGGGACGGTGAAGCCGACGGTGGCGCCCCGGTAGGAGGCGACCGCGGGCCGGGGCCGGTCGGCGGGCAGCTGGAGTTCGTCCGGCAGCCCGTCCAGGGCCTTGCGCCAGAAGCCGAGCTGTTCGCTCGCGAGGCTGCCCGGGTCGTCCTCGTCGCCGAGCAGGTCCCGCTGCCACAGGGCGTAGTCCGGGTACTGCACGGGCAGCGGCGTGAACCGGGGGGCCGTGCCGTCGAGCCGGGCCCGGTAGGCGGTGCCGAGGTCGCGGGCGAGGACGGCGTTGGACCAGCCGTCGGCGGCGATGTGGTGGATGACGACGCCGAGCACGTGCTCCTCGTCGCCGACCGTCACCAGACCGGCTCGCACAGGCAGTTCGGTGGCCAGGTCGAAGCCGCGGGCGACGAACTCCTCGAGGTCCCCGACGGTGGCGAGCGGCACCTCGGCCTCCTCCAGCACCCGCTGGTAGGGCTCGCCGTCCGCCTCGGGGAAGACGGTCCGCAGTGCCTCGTGCCGGGTTACCACGTCGTTCAGGGCTGCCTGGAGGACCTCCCGGTCCAGCGTCCCGGTCAGCCGCAGCGTCCACGGCAGGTGGTAGGCACCGGCCGTCCCCTCCAGCCGGTTGAGCACCCACATCCGCCGCTGGGCGTACGACAGCGGCGGCCGCGCGGGCCGTACGGCCGGGGTGAGGGCGGGCCGGGCCGCGCCCGCTGTAAGAAGGCCGGCGGCGAGGCGGGCCGGGGTGGGCTCCTCGAAGACCAGCGCCATCGGCAGTTCCACGCCGAGCAGCGCGCGGACGCGGCTGATCAGACGGGTCGCGAGCAGGGAGTGGCCGCCCAGGTCGAAGAAGTCGTCGTCGGCGCCCACCCGTTCGACACCGAGGACGTCGGCGAAGGCCTGGCAGAGCGCGGCCTCCTGCGGGGTGCGCGGCTCACGGCCGGCGACCGCGGCGAGGTCCGGGGCGGGCAGCGCCTTGCGGTCCACCTTGCCGTTCGAGGTCAGCGGCAGCGCGGGCAGCACGACGAACGCGGCCGGAACCATGTACTCCGGCAGCAGCGCGGCCAGTTCCCGCTTCACACGCGCGGGGTCGGCCGTGCCGGCGAGGTGGGCGGCCAGGCGGGCGGTGCCGGTCTCGCCGAAGACGGTGACCACGGCGTCCGCGACCCCGGGCAGGGTCCGTAGGACGGCCTCGATCTCGCCGAGTTCGACGCGGTGGCCGCGCACCTTGACCTGGTGGTCGCGCCGCTCCAGGAACTCCAGCCGGCCGTCCGCATGGCGGATCACCCAGTCGCCGGTGCGGTACATACGGGCGCCCGGCGTTCCCGCGAACGGGTCGGCCACGAACACCGCCCCGGTGCGGCCGGCGTCGTCCAGGTAGCCGCGGCCGACCCCGCGGCCGCCGACGTACAGCTCCCCCGGCACCCCGGCGGGCACCGGACGCAGGGCGTCGTCGAGGACGTACAGGCCGGTCTCGCGCACGGCCCGCCCGATGGGCGCCCGTACGTCGCCGAGGCCGGTGGCGTCGGTGATGAGGGCGTGGGTGACGTCGTCGGAGCACTCGGTGGGGCCGTAGGCGTTGACCAGGGGGATGCCGGGGAAGCGGGCGAGCCAGCGGCGGCACAGGTCGGCGGGCAGTGCCTCGCCGGTGACGACCAGGTGCCGCAGCGCGGTGAGGACCGGCGGGCGGGCGCCCGCGTCCCAGGCGTCGAGCGCGGCCCGCAGCAGCGAGGGGACGACCTCCAGGACGGTGACCGCCTCGGTGTCCGCGAGCCCGAACAGGGCCTGCGGGTCGGCGGCCGTGGACCGTCCCACGACCCGCAGCCGGCCCCCGCCGACCAGGGCGGCCAGCATCTGCCAGACGGAGATGTCGAAGGTCACCGGCGCGTTGTGCACCAGCACCGTGTCCTCGTCGAGGGCGAGGTCCTCCGCCTTGGCGAGGAGGTGGTTGACCATGCCGTCCCGGTGCACCATGGCGCCCTTGGGCCGTCCGGTGGACCCGGAGGTGAAGATGACGTAGGCCAGGTCGAGCGGTCCGCCGGGCGCCTCCGGGAGGGGCGCGGAGGGCAGACCGGTGACGGGGGTGACGGGCAGGTCCGCCCCCGCGGCGGCCAGCACGTCACGTGCCGCGCCCTCGTGGTCGCCGTCGACGAGCAGGTGCCGTACGCCCGCGTCCTCGACCAGGGAGGCGCTGCGGGCCGTCGGGGCGTGGACGTCGAGGGGGACCCAGGCGGCGCCCGCCGCGAGGGTGCCGAGGACGGCGGCGACGAAGTCCCGGCCGGGGGCGGCGAGGACGCCCACCAGGGAGCCGGGGCCGACGCCCGCGCCGGTGAGGTGGGCAGCGATGCCACCGGCGCGTCCGGCCAGGCCGGCGTAGGTGAGGCGGCCGTGGTCGTCGGTGACGGCCTCGGCGTCGGGGCGGGCCGCGGACAGCTCGCGCACCCGGGCGACGACGTCGGTGAAGGCGTCCCTGCCGGACGGCGCGGGCAGGTCGAGCACGTCCTCGCCCGGCAGCAGGGTGCCTATCCGGCCGGACGGCGTCTCCGGTTCGGCGACCGCCGACCGCAGCACCCGCTCCAGCCGGGCCACCACGTCGGCCGCGTCGGCGGCGGTGTACCTGCCGGGGTCGTAGGACACCGTCAGCTTCAGCCGGTCGCCGGGGATCGCCATGAGGCTCAGCGGGTAGTGGGTGGCGTCCTTGGCCTCCAGGCCGGTGACGGCGAGGCCGGGGACCGGGTCGCGCAGGGCGGCCGGGTCCAGCGGGTAGTTCTCGAAGACCAGCACGGTGTCGTACAGCTCGCCCAGGCCCAGCGCCCGCTGGATGCGGGCGGCGCCCAGGTGCTGGTGGGGCAGGAGCGCGGCCTGCCGCTCCTGGAGCCGGCCGAGGATCTCGGGGAACGTCGCGTACGGGTCGAGCGTGACCCGCACGGGGACGGTGTTGATGAACAGGCCGACCATCGACTCGACGCCGGGCAGCTCCGGCGGGCGGCCGGAGACCGTGGAGCCGAAGACGATGTCGGCGCGCCCGGTGAGGGTGCCCAGGACGGTCGCCCAGGCGCCCTGCACGACGGTGTTGAGGGTGAGGCCGCGTTCCTTCGCCCAGGCGGTGAGGCCGGCGGTGAAGCCGGCCGGGAGGTCGAGGACGTGGTGGTCGGGCAGCCGGGAGCCGTCCGTGCCGCCGGGCGCCACGAGGGTGGCCTCGGTGAGCCCGTCGAGCGCCTCCCGCCAGGCCGCCTCGGCTCCGGCGTCGTCCTGCCGGGCGAGGTGGGCGAGGTAGGTCTTGTACGGGGTGACGGGCGGCAGCGGGGCCGCCGGGTCGCCGTACAGGGTGAAGAGTTCGCTGATGATGACCGGCATCGACCAGCCGTCGAAGAGGATCTGGTGGGCGGTCAGGACGAAGCGGTACGACGACTCGCCGGTGCGGATCAGGCGGAACCGGAGCAGCGGCGGGCGGGCCATGTCGAAGGGCCGCAGGCGGTCCTCCTCGGTCAGCTTCCCGATCCGGTCCGCGTCGCCGGTGTGGTCCTCCTGCCAGGGCAGGGCGATCGTGCGCGGCACGAGCTGGACGGGGTCGCCGTTCTCGCGGTAGCGGAACCCGGCCTTCAGGTGCGGGTGGCGGTCGAGGAACCGCTCGGCGGCGGCCTTCAGGCGCGCCCCGTCCAGCGGCCCGGACAGGTCCAGGACCAGCTGCACGGTGTAGACGTCCAGCTCCCGCCGCCCGGAGACCGCGTGGAAGAGCAGGCCTTCCTGGAGCGGGGTGAGCGGCAGGACGTCGCTCAGGTTGGATCTTCCGCGTGTCACAGGGAGGCCCCCCAGTCGTCCATCTCGTTCTCGAATGCGTCCAGTTCGTCCTGGCTCAGGGCGATCAGGTCCACGTCGCTGGGCGTGTGGCCGCCCGCGTCGGGGTTCTGTGCGTGGGCGACGAGCGCGCGCAGCGCCCGGAACCAGCCCTCGGCGACGTCGGCGGCGTCCGCCTCGTCGAGCAGCTCGCCCGGCCAGGTCCATACGGCGGTCAGGCGCGGCCCGTCCGGTCCGTCCTCGGTGAGGGCGTTGAGGCCGAGCGTGTGCGGCAGCGCGAGCCCGGGGTCGGCGCCCGCCGCGATGAGCGGGGACTCCTCGGTGGTCGCCCAGTCCGCGTCGCGCGGGGCGGGCAGCCGGCCCAGGTAGTTGAAGCCGAGCTGCGGGGTGCGCTCCAGGCCCGGCAGGGCGGCGATCCGGCGCAGCACGCCGAAGCCGACGCCGTGGTCGGGCACGGCCCGCAGCTGCTCCTTGACCTGCTTGAGGACGCGTCCCGCCGAGGGCCCGCCGGCCCACACCTCCGCCCAGTCCGGGGCGCCGAGGTCGACGCGCAGCGGGTAGGTGGTGGTGAACCAGCCGACCGTGCGGCCGAGGTCGATGCCGTCGGCGATCTCCTCGCGGCCGTGGCCCTCCATCTCGATCAGTACGGCCGCCGCGTCGTCGCGGGTGCGGCGCCGCCAGTCGGCGACGGCCAGCGCGTAGGCGGTGACCAGGACGTCGTTGATCTCGGCGTGGAAGGCGGCGGGCACCTCCGTGAGGACCGCACGGGTCGCCTCGGTGTCGAGGGTGCGGCGCAGGGTGCGGGCGGTGGCGTGGGTGTCGCGTTCCGGGTCGAGAGGCCGGGCGCCGAGCGCCGGATCGGGGGTGGCCAGCGTCCGCAGCCACAACTCGCCCTCGGCTCCTCGCCGTTCGGAGACGGCCTCTTCGGCGAGCAGTCCGGCCCAGTGCCGTACGGAGGTGCCGACCGGCTCCAGTTCGGCCGGAGTGCCGGCCACGGCCGCCTCGTGGGCGCGGGCGAGGTCGTCCAGGAGGATGCGCCAGGAGACGCCGTCGCAGACCAGGTGGTGCAGGGTCAGGACGAGCCGGCCGGGGCGGTCGGCGCCCGCGTCGAGCCAGGTCGCGCGGAGCATGGTGCCCTCGCGCGGGTCCAGGCGTGCGGCGTCGGCCAGCGCGGCCCGCCGTACGGCGTCCGCGAGGGCGGGGCCGTCCAGCCGGGTCACGTTCTCGCGGACCAGCAGCCAGGGCGCGTTGACCGCTCCCGGTTCGCGCACCTTCGGCGTCCAGGTGCCGTCCTCGTCGAGGAGCGTCATCCGCAGGGCGTCGTGGTGGTCGATGACCGTCTGGAGGGCGGTGGCGAGGCTGGTCCGGGTGGCGCCGGCCGGGGTGCGGACGGCGACGGCCTGGCGGAAGGCGTCGTAGGGGCCGTCCAGGGCATGCAGCCAGCGCATGATCGGCGTGGGCTCGAAGCTGCCGATGCCGTCGTCGGTGCCGCGTACGACCTGCTCCTCCACCGGACGGGCCACCGCGGCGAGCCCGGCGGGCGTGCGGTGCAGGAAGACGTCCTGCGCGGTGAGCAGCAGGCCTGCCGCGCGGGCCCGGCCGACGAGCTGGATGGAGCTGATGGAGTCGCCGCCCAGGTCGAAGAACCCGGCGTCGGCGCCGACCTCGTCGAGGCCGAGCACCTCGGCGAACACCGCGCACAGCGCCCGTTCCTGCTCGGTGACCGGGGCCCGGCCGCGGGTGGCGTCGGTGTAGTCGGGGGCGGGCAGGGCGCGCCGGTCGAGCTTGCCGTTGGTGGTGAGCGGCAGGCCGTCCAGGGTGACGACGGCGGCCGGGACCATGTAGTCGGGCAGCCGCCCGGCGACGTGGCTGCGCAGGGTCGCCGGGGGCGCCGTCGTGCCGGCCGCCGGGACGACGTAGGCGACGAGGCGTTTGTCTCCGGGGCGGTCCTCGCGAACGACGACCGCTGCCCGGTCCACCTGCGGGTGGGCGGCCAACGCCGCTTCCACTTCGGCGAGTTCGATGCGGAAGCCGCGCAGTTTGACCTGGTCGTCGGCACGGCCCACGTAGTCGAGGATGCCGTTGGCGCGGCGGCGCACGAGGTCGCCGGTGCGGTACATGCGGGCGCCGGGTGCGGAGGCGAACGGGTCGGTGACGAACCGCTGGGCGGTCAGGTCGGGGCGGCCGAGGTAGCCGTGCGCGAGGCTCGCGCCGCCGACGTACAGCTCGCCGGTGACGCCGGCCGGGACGGGCCGCAGGTCGTCGTCGAGGACGTGCACGACCGTGCCGGCCAGCGGGGTGCCGATGGGCGGCCTGCCGCCGGGTACGAGCGGGTCGCTGACGGTCGCGCAGACCGTCGTCTCCGTCGGCCCGTAGGCGTTGAGCAGGGTGGTGTGCGCGGCCCACTTCTCCACCAGGGCGGGCGGGCAGGCCTCCCCCGCGGTGATCACGGTGATCCCGGACGGCACCGGCCGGTCCTCGGGCCAGGCCGCGAGCACGGCGGGCGGCAGGCATACGACGTCGATGCCGGCGTCGGTGAGGTAGGCGGCGAGCGGGTCGCCGGGCGCCCGCTGGTCCTCCGTGGCCAGGACCAGGACGGCGCCGGTGACCAGGGCGGTCAGTATCTCCCAGGCGGCGGCGTCGAAGCTGAGCGAGGCGAACTGGAGCAGCCGGGTCCCTTCCCGCACCCCGAACCGTGCGGCCTGCGCGGTGAGCGCGGTCGCCGAGGCGTGCCCGACGACGACGCCCTTGGGGCGGCCGGTGGAGCCGGAGGTGTAGATGACGTACGCCGGGTCGCCGGGCACCGGGCCGTGCTCGGGGGCGCGGGTGGGCCGCCCGGCGAGGTCGGCGAGGGTGGTGCCGGCGTCCAGCACGAGCGGCTCGGGGGCGCTCGCGGGGACGCGGCCGGCGACGGCGGCCGTGGTCAGTACGGCGGCGGGGCGGGCGTCGTCGAGGACGTACGCGATCCGCTCGTCGGGGTAGGCCGGGTCGATGGGCAGGTAGGCGGCTCCGGCGGCCAGCACGGCGAGGACCGCGGTGATCGTGTGCGCGGAGCGGTCCGCCATCAGCGCCACGACCTGTCCGGGACGCACACCGCGCTCCACCAGCAGGTGCGCGAGGCGGTGCGCCCGGTCGGCGAGGTCGCCGTAGGACACGGTGGTGCCGTCGGGCAGCGCGAGGGCGGGGCGGTGCGGGTCGGTGGCGGCGCGGACGGCGAACAGGCGGGCGATGGTGGCGGGTTGGGGTGCCGGGACCGCGGAGCCGTTCCACTGGCCGAACAGCCGCTCCCGCTCGGCGGGCAGCAGCGCGTCGAAGCCGCTGAGCGCGGCGTCCGGCCGCTCGGTGAGGGCGTGCAGGAAGGTCACCAGGCGGGCGGCGACCGACTCGGCGCTCTCGTGGGTGAACAGGTCGGCGCTGTACTCCAGCAGACCCGCGATGCCGTCGGGGCGGCCCTTGCCGTCCTGCTCCTCGGTGAGTTCGAAGGCCAGGTCGAAGCGGGCGGTGCCGGTGGGGATCGCGGTCGTCGCGGCACGGGTGCCGGGCAGGGCGAGGTCGGTCGCCGTGGTGTTCTGGAGCGCCAGGAGCACCTGGAAGAGGGGCTGGCGGGCCAGTGAGCGCTCGGGGTTGAGGGCCTCGACGAGCCATTCGAAGGGCACGTCCTGGTGGGCGTAGGCGGCCAGGTCGGTGGTGCGGGCGCGGCCGATCAGCTCACGGAAGGTGGGGTCGCCGGACACGTCGGTGCGCAGCACCAGCGTGTTCACGAAGAAACCGACCTGCCGTTCCAGGGCCGCGTCGGTGCGGCCCGCGACGGGGGTGCCGAGCGGAATGTCCGTACCCGCTCCGAGCTTGCGCAGCAGGGCGGCGAGCGCGGCCTGGAGCACCATGAAGACGCTGGCGCCGGTGGCGCGGGCGAGCGCGGTGACCGCCTCGTGCAGTTCCCGGTCCAGCCGGAAGGCGATCTGGCCGCCGCGGTGACCGGGCAGGGCGGGGCGCGGGAAGTCGGCCGGCAGCTCCAGTTCGTCGGGTATCCCGGCGAGTTCGGCGCGCCAGAAGTCGAGCTGGCGGGCGGCGAGCGAGCCGGGCTCGGTGTGGTCGCCGAGCAGCTCGCGCTGCCACAGCGTGTAGTCGGCGTACTGCACGTCGAGCGGCGCCCAGCCGGGGGCGTGGCCCGCGGTGCGTGCCGTGTACGCGGTGCGCAGGTCCTCGGCGAGCGGCAGCACCGACCAGCCGTCGCCGGCGATGTGGTGCAGCACCACCAGCAGCACGTGCTCCTGGTCCGCGAGGGTGAACAGTTCGGCGCGCAGCGGCAGGTCGGCGGCGAGGTCGAAGGGGCGTACGGCCCGTTCGGCGAGCACCGCGTCGAGGTCACCGGCGGCGGCCTCGGTGACGGGGAGGCCGAACGGTGCGTTCCGGGCGGGCAGGACGACCTGGACGGCCCGGCCGCCCCGCTCCGGGAAGACGGTGCGCAGCGACTCGTGGCGGTCGACGACGTCCCCGAGGGCCGCGGCGAGCGCCTCGTGGTCGAGGGGGCCGGTCAGCCGTACGGCGCGCGGCAGGTGGTAGCCGACGGCGGCGTCCGCGTCGAGCCGGTCCAGGAACCACAGGCGCTGCTGGGCGAAGGACAGCGGCAGTTCGGCGGGCCGCTCCTGGGCGGTGACCGCGGGACGCGCGGTCCCGGCCTCCGTGAGGTGTCCGGCGAGTGCGGCGACGGTGGGGGCCTCGAAGAGGACCCGGACGGGAAGTTCGGCGCCGAGCAGTACCCGGATCCGGCTGATCGCGCGGGTCGCGAGCAGCGAGTGGCCGCCGAACTCGAAGAAGTCGTCGTCGATGCCGATCTGTTCGACGCCGAGGACCTCGGCGAACACCGCGCACAGCACCTGCTCCTGCGGGGTGCGGGGGCGGCGTCCCGTCTGCGCGGCGGTGAGGTCGGGCGCGGGCAGCGCCTTGCGGTCGACCTTGCCGTTGGCGGTGAGCGGCAGCCGGTCCAGGACCACGAAGGCGGCCGGGACCATGTAGTCGGGCAGGGTGGTGGACAGTTCGGCCTTCACCTCGGCGACCTCGACGTCGCCGGTGACGAACGCGGCCAGCCGGGTCGAGCCCGCGCTGTCCACGGCGACGTCGACGGCCGCGTCGGTGACCCCGGTGACGCCGCGCAACGCGGCCTCCACCTCGCCGAGTTCGATGCGGTGGCCGCGGATCTTGACCTGGTGGTCGACGCGCTCCAGGAACTCCAGGCGGCCGTCCGTGCGGTGCCGTACGCGGTCGCCGGTGCGGTACATGCGGGCGCCCGGCTCCGGCGCGAACGGGTCGGCGACGAACACGGCCGAGGTGCGGCGCGGGTCGTCCAGGTAGCCGCGGCCCACGCCGACCCCGCCGACGTACAGCTCGCCGGGCGCGCCCACGGGCACGGGGCGCAGGCCGTCGCCGAGGACGTACAGGCGGGTGTTGCGGATCGCGGAGCCGATCGGGGTGTGGACGTCGCCGAGGTCGGCCTCGGAGCGGATGAAGGCGTGGGTGACGTCGTCGGAGGCCTCGGTCGGGCCGTAGGCGTTGACCAGCGGCACGTCGGGGAAGAGCGCGAACCAGCGGCGGCACAGGTCGGCGGGCAGTGCCTCGCCGGTGACGACGAGGTGGCGCAGGGAGGTCAGTCGGGGGCGGGCGGCGCCGCTGTCCCAGTCGTCGACGGCCGCCCGCAGCAGCGAGGGCACGACCTCCAGGACGGTGATGTCCTCCTCGTCGACCAGCGCGAACAGGCCCTGCGGGTCGGTGGCCAGCGAGCGCGGCACGACCCGGGTGCGGCCGCCGGCCACGAGCGCGGCGAGCATCTGCCACACGGAGATGTCGAAGGTGACGGGCGCGTTGTGCACCAGGACGTCGTCGGGCGTCAGCTCGAGGTCCTCCACCTTGGCGAGCAGGTGGTTGACCATGCCGGCCCGGTGCACCATGGCGCCCTTGGGACGGCCGGTGGAACCGGACGTGAAGATCACGTAAGCCAGGTCGTCGCCCGCGCCCGCAGCCGGTACAGCAGCCGTCGGAGCATCGCCGCGCTCTCCTTCCTCGCGGAGTTCCACGATCTTGGGCCAGTGGTCGCCGGCCGCGAGCAGCTGGTGGGCGTAGCCCTCGCGGGCGGGGCTGAACAGCAGGGCGTCGGCGCCGCTGTCGGCGAGCAGGGCGGCCCCGCGGGCGACGGGCGCGTGCACGTCGAGCGGGATCCAGGCGGCGCCCGTGGCGAGCACCCCGAGCACGGCGGCGACGAACTGCGTGCCCGGATCGGCGGCCAGCGCCACCAGCGACCCGGTGGTCACCCCGGCCCCGGCCAGCCGAAGGCTCACCTCGTCGGCCCGCGCGCACAGTTCGGCGTACGTCAGCCGTACGGTGCCGTCGTCCACGGCGATCGCGTCCGGGCCGGCGGCTGCCAGCTCGCGCACCCGCTCCACCACGTCGGTGAAGCCGCCGGTGCGGACGGTGGCGTTCCAGTCCTCCAGGACGAGCTGGCGCTCGGCGGGCAGCGTGACGTCGAGGCGGCCCAGTGGCAGCGTGGCCGGGGCGAGCGCGAAGCTCTCCAGGTGGCCGAGCAGCCGCTCGCCGTGCGCGGCGAGTTCCTCGTCGGTGAACAGGCCCGGGTTGGCGTCGAGGCGCAGCGTCCAGCGGCCGTCGGGCGCGTCCAGATAGATGAGCTGGAGTCCCGGCACGGGCCCGGTGGACAGGTTGTGCAGCCGGCCGGTGCACTCGCCGAAGACCAGATCGGCCCCCGACTCCAGCACGTTGACGGTCGGCCCGTACGACAGTTCCGCGTCCCCGGCGAGACCCAGCTCGCGGCGCAGCCGGTCGCCGCGGTAGCCCTGGTGGCGCAGGGTGGTGCGCAGTGCGGCGGCGGTGTGTTCCAGCAGGCCGTCGCGGGTCAGCGCGGGGGTGACGTCCAGGGGCAGCGGCAGGAAGTTGGCGCGCATGCCGGGGACCGTGCGGGCCGTCGGTGTGGTCCTGGCCGGCACGGGCAGCGTCAGCAGCACGCTGCTGCCGCCGGTGACCCGGGCCAGGTAGGAGGCGGTGGCCGCGACCAGCGCGGCGGGAAGGGTGACCCGGCCCTCCCAGGCGACCCGCTCCAGCCGGGTGACGGTCGCTGCGGGAACGGGGGAATTCCACCTCAGCGTGTGCCGTGCCCGTAGCGGGCGGCGCGGGGAGAGCCGGGTCGGCTCGGGGGTGTCCGCGAACCGGCCGGCCCAGAAGCGGGCGTCCCGCTCGTGCTTCGCGGAGTCGAGATAGGCCTGCTCGTCGTCGACGAGGACTCGCAGCGGCGGCAGCGGCTCGCCGTCGGCCGTGCCGGCGTACAGCTCCGCGAACCGCCGGTAGAACGGGGTGCGGCTGAAGCCGTCCAGCAGGATGTGGTTGGCCGACACGTAGAAGCGGTGGTGGTCGTCGGCGATCCTGTGCAGCTGCCACCGCAGGGCGCCGTCGGCCAGCGAGGACGGCAGCGCCAGGTCCTCGGCCATCAGGCGGTGCGAGACGGCGTCCGGGTCGGCCTCGGCGCGCAGGTCGCGCACGGCGACACCGGGCGTGGTCAGCGGGGCGGTGGGGTCGGCGGGGTCGGCCCGGTCCAGGGTGCCCTCGCGGACCTCCCAGGTGAACTCCCGGATCGTCTGCACGGCTTCGCCGTCCCGCTCGGTGAACACCGCGCGCAGGGCGTCGGTCTCGGCGAGCAGGCCGTGCCAGGCCGCCGCGAAGCGGGCCGGGTCCAGGGGTCCGTGCAGGTCCAGGTGGTCGGCCATGGTGAAGACCGGGTTGCCGGGGTCGAGCTGCTGGGCGTACCACATCTCCCGCTGCGCGAGCGAGAGCGGCAGTTCGTGGCTGAACGACTCGCTCATCGTTGATTCACTCCAGAAGTGGCGGGGGTCGGCCCGGTCCCCAGGCCGAACTCGTCGAGGCCGTAGATGTCCTGGACCCAGTTGCTCTGGTAGATCGTGTCCAGGTAGCGATCACCGAGGTCGGGGGAGATGGCCACGGCGGTGACGTCCTCCCCGGGCCGGTGCTCGGCGAGCCAGCGCACCGCGCCGTTGACGACCGTGCCGGTCGAGCCGCCGAAGAGGAATCCGCTGCGCGCCAGCTGGTGGCACGTGCGGATGGTGTCGATCTCCGGCACGAGCACCATGTCGTCGACATAGGACTCGTCGAAGAGGGCCGGCCGTACGCCGGCTCCCAGGCCGGGGATCATGCGGGCGCCCGGCGGCCCGCCGAAGGTGACCGAGCCGACGCTGTCGACGCCCACGATCGTCACCTGTGAGCCGGGGCGGTCCTTGAAGTAGCGGGCGCAGCCCATCAGCGTGCCGGTGGTGCCGGCGCCGACGAAGAGCAGGTCGAGCCCGGGGAACTGCTTCTCGATGGCGGGAGCGGTGGTGCGGTAGTGCGCCATCCAGTTGTTGGCGTTGGCGTGCTGGTTGAGCCAGAGCACCCGCTCGTCCCCGGAACACAGTGCCCGTACGTGGTCCAGCCGTGCGCCCAGGAACCCGCCCGGCCCGGTGGCCTCGGTGATGACGTGCACCTCACCGCCGAGCGACTCGATGGCCTGGCGGGTCGTCAGGTTCGTGCGGGCGTCGACGACGCAGATGAAGCGATATCCCTTGGCTGCGGCGATCATGCTGAGCGCCAGGCCCAGATTGCCCGACGAGGACTCCACCAGAACGGAGTCCGGTCCCAGCGTGCCGCTGCGCTCGGCCGCGTCGATCATGGAAGCGGCTGCCTTGAGCTTCACCGAGCCGGCGAAGTTGAAGGCCTCGCACTTCAGATAGAGCGGCCAACCGTACAACTGCCGCAGGTCTACGAAGAGGTCTTCCTCGTGGAACTCCTGCGGGGTACCGATGATGGGCACCGTGCCCTACCTCCCCCGTCTTCCCGTGTCAGGACCACTCGGGTTCGCGGTGGAAGCCGCCGAGCCCCTGAAGGGTCCCGAGCAGGTCGGCGACCGCTTCACCGACGGCCGGCACCGTGACCGTCGTCCCCGTGCCCGCGGTGAGCGTGCTCGCGGAGGCGGAGCCGGCGCCCACCGCCATGGCGGCGACGGCGACGACGGTGCAGGCTGTGATGCGAAGCATCGATCGCATGACTAATTCCTCGTTTCAACTTTGTCGGATAATTCAGAGAGGCCCGCTCGGAGTTTTCGGAGAAAGTTTCCGGGGCATCTCGTCGATGCGTTGATTCTTACAACCTGTGACCCCTGGGTTAAGGCTTTCGACTGTCAGGGTCCTGCCGTGACAACGTCATGCCAGATTGATTTTCCGGCTCCGCTAAAAAGGGAATTAACCATTCCCCCATGGCATATGGGGGCGCATCGAAATAGGAGCCCAACATTCCGGGAACCGGAGACGGCCAGGGCCGGTCAGTCGCCGGCGGAGTCCCGGATCGCCCAGCCGCGCAGCGACTCCACCCCGAGCGACCGCGTCACGACCCGCCGCGCGGCGGCATGGGCGGCCGCCTGCGTGGAGGCGGACACGAACAGGACGAGGTCGGCGCCATCGGCACCGACCTCCGCGTAGACGTGCTGGACGCCGTCCTGGGTGCCGGCCACTTCTCGGACGGACCGGCGCAGTTCACGGTCGTCCAGCGGCCCGGGACCGGGCATCAGGCGCACATTAATCATGTACATAGCAAGCTCGCGCAGCTTGGCCGACAATCGGTCAACTTCGGTTGTAATCGCGCCACAGGTGTCTCATTCCGGTCAGACAGCCGGGGCCGTCACTGACGATCTACCTAGCCCGCGGGGACGGGAGAGCGGGAGACTGGTACGTGGTCCGAAGACGTACATAGGGGGCGAAGAGTGTTGCGGATACTCGGGCTGGCATCTGATCCGGAATGTCTGTATCGAGCCATGATCGGGGAACCCCATCTGGATGTGCCGGGGCTCGCCTCGCATCTGGACTGGCCCGTCGAGCGGGTCCGGCACGCCCTCGACGAGCTGGCCCGCCTCGCTCTCGTCCGCCCCTCCGGGGACACCCCCAGCGAACTCCTCGTCGTCAACCCCGAACTGCGGCTGACCGCGCTGCTCACCCAGGAGGAGGTCCGGCTCGCCGAACGCCAGCAGGCCATCGCCACCAGCCGCCAGGCCGTCACCGAGATCATCGGCAGCTATCACAACGCGGTCCGCAACCAGCGCGGACTGGAGGTCGAGCGCATCACCGGCCTGGAGATGATCCGCGCCCGGCTGGAGGAACTGTCCCAGGAATGCACCGAGGAGCTGAGCGCCTTCATCCCGCTCAGCAGACAGCCGGCCGACTCCCGCCGCGCGGTCCGCCCGCTGGACGAGAGCCTGTTGAGCCGGGGCGTCCACATGCGCAGCGTCTATCTGCAGGGTTCGCTCGGCGACCCGGACATGACCACGCACTTCGACTGGCTGACCGACCTCGGCGGACGGGTCCGCACCGTGGCCACCCTGCCCCTGCGGCTGATCATCTTCGACCGGCGGGTCGCCGTGGTCCCCTCCGACCCGGAGAACACCGCCTCCGGCGCCCTGCTGCTGCGCGGCAAGGGCCTGGTCTCCGCCCTGTGCTCGCTGTTCGAACACGTCTGGGAGGCCGCGACGCCCTACGGCCAGGAGCCGATCACCGACTCCCGCACCGGCCTGTCCAGCCAGGCCCGCGCCATCCTCAGCCTCCTCGCCCAGGGCTACACGGACGACGTGGTGGCCAGAAAGATCGGGGTCTCGGTGCGCACCTCGCGCCGCATCACGGCCGAACTGATGAGCCAGCTCGGCGCCCGCAGCCGTTTCCAGGCCGGTGTCCTCGCGGGAGAACGCGGCTGGCTGAGAGGCGCGACGGCAGAGGGCGGCACCTCGGACTGACCCGCCCGGACCGCCGGCACCGGCCGCGCGCACGAGGCGGGCCTGCGTGGAGACGAGGGTGACGCGGACCGGCGGGGCGACACGGGCGCCGCGGACCACCGTTGAAGCAGATACGCAAGCCGACGTAGAAGAAGCAGATGCGCAAGCCGACGTAGAAGCAGAAGTGGGGCGGGCCGCCGTAGCGGCGCAGGGCGCGCGGCCCGCCGTGGAAACCGAAGCCGCCCCCCGGGGGAAGCGGGTGTCGCGGCTGTGGCGCCGGGCGCCACGACACCCGCCGCTCACCGGGCCGCGGCGGAGCGGAAGGCGCGCAGGGCCAGCGGCACGACGACCGCCAGCAGCACGCCCAGGGTGAGCACCGAGGCCAGTTCCGGATGCCGTACCGGCAGGCTCGCACCCGCGGAGGCGGGGGCGTTGCCCCACAGCACCCGGCATGCCTCGGCCACCGAGCTGACCGGGTTCCACTCCGCGACCGCACGCAGCCATCCGGGGAGTCCCCGCAGCGGCATGAAGGAGTTGGAGAGGAACGAGAACAGCACCAGGGCGAGGGCGGTGACGCCGTTGATGGCCTCCATGTTGCGCATGGCGAGACCGATCAGCACGCCCAGCCAGAGCATCGCGTACGTGAATCCGAGAAGCAGCGCGAAACCCGCGACCGCCTCGAAGAACCCGCCGTGGATACGCCAGCCGACCAGCAGGCCGATGCCCGCCACCGCGCCCATCGCGGCAGCCGCGGTGACCAGGTCCGCCACGGTGTACGCGAAGAGCACCGAGGCCCGCGAGATGGGCATCGACCGGAACCGGTCGGTCAGCCCCGCCCGCAGGTCCGACGCCACCCCGAGCGCGGTGGCGCCCACACAGGCCAGGCCGACCTGGGCGAACACGCCGGCCATCACGTAGTCGTGGTACTCGCCGCCCTTGACGCTGATCACACTCGCGAACAGATAGCCGAGGATGACCACCATCGCGATCGGCGTGAGGGACACCGAGATGATCTTCTCGGGTGTCCGGCGCAGATGCGTCATCTGCCGCCCGGTCAGGGCCAGGACCTCACTCATCGCCGCTCTCCTTGGTCTGCGCACCCGTCCCGGTCAGCTGGAGGAACACCTCGTCGAGCGACGGCCGCCGCACGGCGAAGTCGGTCACCGGCACCCCGGACCGCTCGAGTTCCGCGGCCGCGCGGGCCACTCCCCCGATGCCGTCCACGAGCCGCACCGCGACCCGCCGGGTCTCCCGGTCGACCACCGGTGCCTCGGACACCGCGCGCCCGAGCGCCGCCGCCGCCACGTCGAGCGACTCGGAACGCTCGACGGATATCTCCAGCCGCTCGTCACCCACCTTCCGTTTGAGTTCGTCGGCGGTCCCCTCGGCGATCACCCGGCCGGAGCCGAACACGGTGATGCGGTCGGCGAGGAAGTCCGCCTCCTCCAGGTACTGCGTGGTCAGCAGCACGGTGACACCGCGGGCGATCTGCTCGCGGACCTGCTGCCACAGCGTGATCCGGCTCGCCGGGTCGAGCCCGGTGGTCGGCTCGTCGAGGAACAGCACCTGCGGCGAGGCGACGAGACAGGCGGCCAGGTCGAGCCGCCGCCGCATGCCGCCGGAGTACGTCTTCGAGGGCCGGCCCGCCGCGTGCTGGAGCCCGAAGCCGTCGAGGAGTTCCTCGGCCCGGGTCTGCGCGCCGCGCCGGCCGAGGCCCATCAGCCGGCCGATCAGGACCAGGTTCTCGCGCCCGGTGAGCAGTTCGTCCACGGCCGCGTACTGCCCGGCCAGGCCGATCCTGCGGCGCACTTCGCGCGGCCGGCGCACCACGTCGTATCCGGCCACCGTCGCGCGGCCGGCGTCCGGCGCGAGGAGGGTGGCCAGGGTGCGCACCGTGGTCGTCTTTCCCGCGCCGTTCGGGCCGAGCAGTCCGAGCACCGTTCCCGGTGGAACGCTCAGATCGACACCGGCCAGCACTTCGTGATCACCGAATCGCTTTTTCAACCCTTCGGCTTGAATGGCGAATTCCATGCCCCTCCCCGCCCTCTTCTGGATCTCTCCGAGTGTGTGTGGATTCGCTTTCCGAGGCGTGAAGGTAGCAGGATAAATACCGGCCAGGTGCCCGTAATGTCCGGTATGACATGGCAGCACTCTGCAGCCGCAGCATGCTGCCTCCGCGAGACCTACGAATGCCCGCGAGCGCGCGCCAAGCTTTTTCCCGGAACCCCGCACCCCCCATGCCGCAGGAGAGAAGAAGCGAAATGGCAGCCAAACGGAACCTCGCAGCCGCACTCGGCAGGTGGAGTGCCGAACACCGGAAGACCGCGGTGTTCGGCTGGCTCGTCCTGGTCGTTCTGGTGATGACGCTGGGCAGCTCGGCGGGCCAGGTCAACCTCACCGAGGCCGACTACGGAACCGGCGACTCGGGCCGCGCCGAGCGCATCCTCCAGGACGCCGGACTGACCGAACCCGCCGGTGAACTGATCTACATCCGCAGCGACGAACTCACCACCGACAGCCCCGGGTTCACCAAGGCCGTCGCCGACACCACCGACGCCCTGGAGGCCACCGGCCTCGTCACCCGGGTCCGCACCCCCGACACCACCCAACTGGTCTCCGCCGACAAGCACGCCGCGCTCATCCAGTACGACGTCAAGGGCGACCCGGACACCGCGGCGGACCGCGTCCAGCCGGTCATCGACGCCGTGGAGAAGACGGACGCCGCCCACCAGGACGTGACGCTGGGTCAGTACGGTGCCGCCACCGGCCTGAAGGCCATCAACGACAGCCTCGGCGAGGACTTCGTGCGCGCCGAGTACACCGCGCTGCCGGTCTCGCTGGGCATCCTGCTCGCCGTGTTCGGCGCGCTGGTCGCCGCCCTGCTGCCGATCGCACTCGCCGTGACCGCCTGCGTCGGCGCGATGGGCCTGCTCGCCCTGACCAGCCACGTGGTGCCGGTCGACGGCATGACGAACTCCATGATGTTCCTGATGGGGCTCGCCGTCGGCGTCGACTACTGCCTCTTCTACCTGCGCCGCCAGCGTGAGGAGCGCGAGGCGGGCCGCGACCACGCCACCGCCCTGCAGATCGCCGCGGCCACCTCCGGCCACTCGGTGCTGATCTCCGGCCTCACGGTGTGCGTCGCCATGGCCGGCATGTTCCTGTCCGGGCTGACCGTGTTCGAGGGCTTCGCCATCGCCACCATCGAGGTCGTTGTCATCGCCGTCCTCGGCTCCATGACCGTCCTGCCCGCCCTGATGGCCATGCTCGGCGACCGGATCGGCGCCGGCCGCATCCCGTTCCTGGGCCGCCGCCGCGCCCGCCGCGCCACCGCCGGTTCCGGTTCCGTCGCTCCGCGCAACAGCGTCCTGCTGCGCGGTGTCCTCGCCCGTCCCGCCGTCTTCGCCGTCCTCGCCGTCGCCTTCCTGCTCGCCCTGGCCGCGCCCGCGCTCGGCATGAAGACGGAGAAGCTCGGCACCGACAAGCTGCTGCCCAAGGACAACCCGACCGTGGTCGTCTCCCAGCAGATCGAGAAGGACTTCCCCGGTTCACCCGCGCCCGCGAGCGTCATCGTCAAGGCCACCGACATCGACTCCGCGGAGATGACGCGGGCCATCGCCGACTTCCGGGCGCGGGCCGTGGCCTCCGGCCAGACCGGCAAGGCCATCGACGTCACCGTCCACGCGAAGGAGAACATCGCCGAACTGAGCGTCCCGCTGGCCGGAAACGGCTCCGACGCCACCTCCAGGAAGGCCCTCACCACCCTGCGCGAGACCCTCGTCCCGGACACCGTCGGCAAGGTCGCCGGCACCACCGCCCTGGTCCGCGGCGACCTGGCCTTCTCCGTCGACTACAACGACCAGCTGAAGAAGAGCATCGTCCCGGTCTTCGCCTTCGTCCTCGGCGTGACCTTCCTGCTGATGCTGTTCTCCTTCCGCTCCCCCGTCATCGCCCTCACCTCGATCCTCCTCAACCTGCTCTCGGTGGGCGCCGCGTACGGCGTGATGACGGCCGTCTTCCAGCACGGCTGGGGCGCTTCGCTGGTCGGCACGGAGGGCATCGGCGCGGTCGAGTCCTGGATGCCGCTGTTCGTCTTCGTGGTCCTGTTCGGCCTGTCGATGGACTACCACGTCTTCGTCGTCTCCCGGATCCGCGAGGCCTACGACCGCGGCGCCACCACCCGCGACGCCATCGCGCACGGCATCCGCAGCACCGCGGGCGTCGTCACCAGCGCCGGCCTGATCATGGTCGCCGTCTTCGCGGTCTTCGGAACGCTGGAGATGCAGGACTTCAAGCAGCTCGGCGTCGGCCTCGCGGTCGCCGTCCTGCTGGACGCCACCCTGGTCCGCGCGGTCCTGCTGCCCTCGGTGATGCTCCTGCTCGGCGACGCCAACTGGGCGGCCCCCTCGTTCCTGCGCAAGTCCCGCCCCGCCGCCCCGGAC